>JAIYAI010000273.1 GCA_027489135.1 Acetobacteraceae bacterium | reverse complement strand
TTCGAGAACCAGCAGCGAGCCCGGGCGCATCGCCCGCACCGCCGCCTCTCCCGCTGCGCTCACCTGGCGCAGATCGGGCGTGCCGTCGGGCAATAGGGGCGTCGGGACGCAGAGGATCACGACATCCGCGACGGCCAGCATGGCCGGATCCGCGGTGGCGGCGAGCCGTCCGCCCCGCAGCAGCGGCGCGATCTCCGCCGCCGGCAGGTGCGGCAGCGGCGGGCGTCCCGCGGCCAGCAGCCGGACCTTCTCGCCATCGATGTCGAAGGCGATGGTCCGGAAGCCGGCGCGCCCGCTAGCAATGGCGAGCGGCAGGCCGACATGGCCGAGACCGACCACGGCGACGACCGCGGTCCGCGCCTCGATCAGGGCGGCAAGACGATCCTCGGACGGCGACGATCCGAAGCTCGCGCGGTCGACGGGAGCACCCGCCCTTTCCCGCGGCGGTGGCCGCAGCGTCCGGACGGCCTGCGGGCGCCCGGCACGGTGGGCCGGGTCGAGGACGGGCACGGTCATGGCGGATCTCGTTACGAAATGGCAAGAGGTGCCTAGCGCATTTCAGTCCGTTATCGCAACATAAACCTTCACCCTGCCGCCGCGCCGCCGACCGGCGCTGGACAGCCCCGGCAGCCTGCGGGCATTACCACGGTGCACACGCCCGGGCCGCGCGCACACGCCATGCAGATCCTCGTCACCGGCAGCGCCGGCTTCATCGGCTTCCACCTCGCCCGCCGCCTGCTGCAGGAGGGGCACGCGGTCACCGGCGTGGACTCCTTCGTGCCCTACTATGATCTCCGCCTGAAGGAGGCACGGCACGCGCTGCTGGACGCCGAGCCCGGCTATCGCGGGCACCGTGCCGACCTCGCCGATCCGGCGGTCGTGGAGCGCATCCTGGCGGAGGCGCAGCCCGAGGTGGTGGTGCACCTCGCCGCCCAGGCCGGGGTTCGCTACGCCCTGGAGCATCCGGACAGCTACATCGCCAGCAACATCCAGGCGACCTTCAACATCCTCGATGGCCTGAAGCGCCGCCCCGCGAAGCACCTGCTGATCGCCTCCACCAGTTCCGCCTACGGCGCGAACGAGACGATGCCGTTCCGCGAGCAGGACCCCGCGGTCACCCCGCTCAACATCTATTCCGCCAGCAAGCTCGCGACCGAGCACATGGCGCATGCCTATGCGCATCTCTGGAAGCAGCCGATCACGGCCTTCCGCTTCTTCACCGTCTACGGCCCCTGGGGCCGGCCCGACATGGCCTTCTTCAAGTTCACGCGGGCGATCCTGCAGGGCGAGCCGATCGACGTGTACAACCACGGCCAGATGGAACGCGACTTCACCTATATCGACGACATCGTGGAAGCGATCCGTCGCCTCATCGCCACGGTGCCCGTGCCCGGCAGCCCCGCCTGCGCCTCGGACAGCCTCAGCCCCGTCGCCCCCTATCGCCTGGTGAACATCGGCAACGGCCAGCCCGTGCAGCTCCTCGACTTCATCGCCGCGATCGAGCGGGCGGCCGGGCGCGCCGCCATCCGCAACCTCATGCCCATGCAGCCCGGCGACGTCACCCGCACCTGGGCCGACACCACCCTGTTGCAGGCGCTGACCGGCTTCGCCCCGGCCACGACGGTGGAGGAGGGCATCGCCGCCTTCGTCGCCTGGTACCGCGACTTCTATCCCGCCTGAACCCGAGCCTCTGCACCGCGGACCACAGCATGAGCAACCTCTTCCGCCATCTCCTCAGCGCCGAGCAGGTTGTCAGCACCCTGCTGCGCGCCCACCCCGAGGACGAGGCCATGGCCCGTGCCGTCGGCGGCGAGTACGAGCGCTTCGGCGTGCTGGAGCACGCGGTGCTGCGCGAGCATGCCGGCCTGACCCCATCCTCCAGCGTCATCGATGTCGGCTGCGGCTCCGGGCGACTCGCCGTGCAGCTCGCCCGGCACCCGACGCTCGACTACCTCGGCATCGACATCGTCCCGGCGCTGCTGGACTATGCGCGCCGGCGCGCCGCCCGGCCCGATTTCCGCTTCATCAACGTCGACCGCATCGGCATCCCTGGCGCCGACGACAGCACCGACATCGTCTGTTTCTTCTCCGTCCTGACCCATCTGCTGCACGAAGAGTCCTTCGTGTACCTGCGGGAGGCGCACCGCGTGCTGAAGCCCGGCGGGCGGGTGGTGTTCTCCTTCCTGGAGTACGAAACGCCGATCGGCTGGACCGTCTTCGAGGCCAATCTCGACTGGGTGCGCACCCGCGTCACCGCCAGCCAGATCAACGTCTTCATCCCGCGTTCCGTGATCCGCAACTGGGCCCGGCGCCTCGGCTTCCGGATCGAGCTGATGCGCGACGGGGAGCACGGCGCCGTGACGGTCGGCACCGGCGAGGCAACGGAGGGCGTGAAGCCGGGCGCACAGGCCTTCGGCCAGTCGCTCTGCGTGCTGCGCAAGCTCGCCCCGGGTGAGACGGCGGAGTCGGAGGAGGCGTCCGAGCGGGACGCTTCGGACGGCGGTGGGGCGCGGCGCCGGGCCCGCCGACGCCAGGAGCGTGCCGATGCGGAACCGGGCCGCGGCGCAGCGGCGAAGGGGCGACGCGGCGGCGAGCAGGAAGACGCCAAGGCAGACCGTCGGCGGCGCGGCGCGGCCGAATTGGACGTCGGTGACCCGGCGAAGCCGCGGCGGTCGCGGCAGGACAAGGCTGCCGGCAAGCCTGGCCGGTCGCGCAAGGGCAAGGCCGCCGCAGAACCCGGCCAGTCGCGCGCGGGCAAGAGCGCCGCGGAACCCGGCCGATCCCGCAAGGGCCAGGCCGCCGCGACACCCGGCCGTGCCCGCGACGCCAAGGCCGCCGCAAAGGCTGGCTCCGCGCCCGCCGGCAAGACACGTCGCTCGCGCGACGACAAGGACACGGGCAAGACACGCCGGGCGCGCGAGGACAAGGACACCGTCAAGACACGACGGTCGCGCGACGCCACCGCCCCCGCGCGCCGGGATGCCCCTCCTCCCGCGCTGCCACGACCCGGCGCAGCGACGGACCGGGACGGGAGCACGGAGTCCTGACGCACCTCTGGCGACCGCTCTGCGCATGATCCGCGGGCGCGGCTTCGGCCCACCGGCGGCACGCCAGTGCATCGCCCTGGTCGCGCTGGTGCTGCCCTGCCTGCTCGCTGCCACCGCCGCGGCCACCCCACCCGTGCCGCCGGTCGACGACACCGCGTCCCAGGGCCGCCCGGGTTGGGCAGTGGATGCGCGGTCGGGCTGCTGGGTCTGGCGCGAGTCCGCCGAACCGGGCGACCAGGTAACCTGGACGGGCGCCTGCCCGGAGGGGCCCGCGACCGGGGCCGGCACTCTGACCAAGCGCAGCGCGACCCCGCACGGATCGGCGCTCGAGACCTATACCGGCACCCTCCGCGCTGGCCGCGCCGACGGCAGCGGCGTGCTGCAGGCTGCCTCCGGCGCACGCTACGACGGCGGTTGGCAGGATGGCCGGATGCACGGCCAGGGTCGGCTGAGCTGGCCCGACGGATCGCAGTACGACGGCGTCTGGCAGCAGGGCCGCATGAATGGCACAGGGATCCTCACCACCGCGGACGGCGCCCGGTACGAGGGCGGGTTCCGCGACGATCGCATGCAAGGCGCCGGCACGCGCACCTGGCCGACCGGCGCACGCTACAGCGGCGACTGGCTCGATGACCGCATGCACGGCCAGGGCACGCTGACCCGTCCCGATGGCTGGCGCTACGAGGGCCTCTGGCAGGACGGACGCATGCATGGCGAGGGGCGGCTCGAGGCCCCGGATGGATCGCGCTACATCGGTGGCTGGCAGGACGGCCGCATGCATGGCCAGGGCCTGCTGACCTGGGCCGATGGCTTTCGCTATGAAGGCGCCCTTCGGGACGGCCTGCGCCAGGGCCTGGGCGTGATGACCCAGCCGGACGGCACCCTCTACGAAGGCGAGTTTCGCGACTCGCTCCGCCACGGTCCAGGCACCGAGACCACGGCGGCGGGCGACCGCTACGTCGGGCTCTGGGCGCGCGACATGCGGCACGGCCGGGGCCTGGCGACCACGGCGAATGGCGCGACATACGAGGGCGACTGGCGCTTCGGCCTGCGCCATGGCGAGGGCCGCGCCAGCGATGACGAGGGCACCTATCTTGGCACCTGGCGCGACGACCAGCGCGACGGGGTCGGCACCATGACCTGGGCCGATGGCCGGCGCTACGACGGCGCATGGCGCAACGGCCGCATGGACGGCGCGGGCACGCTGACCGCGCCCGATGGCGGCCGCTACGAGGGCGCTTGGCGCGACGGCTTGCCGGATGGCTGGGGCGTCTTCACCCGGCCGCCCGGCACCACGCGCCGGGGCTGGTGGCGGCAGGGCTGCTTCCGCGAGGGGAAGCAGGAATTCGCCATCGGCCGCACGCTGGACTCCTGCCGCGCCGGCCGTGAGTGACGCCGCGGCTCAGTCGGCGCGGATGCCGGCGCGGTCGATGATCGGCGCCCAGCGCGCCCGCTCCTCCTCCAGCGCGCGGACGGTGCCGGGGCCGTCGAGATAGTCCGGATCGAAGCCGCGCTGGGTGATGGCGTCGGTGAAGCCGCGGTCGGCCATCATCTCGCGGATCGCGCGCTCCAGCCGCGCCACGATCGGCGCCGGCGTGCCCGGGGGCGCGGCCAGGCTGTACCAGAGTTCCGCGGAATAGCCGGGCAGCGCCTCCGCGATCGCCGGCAGGTCGGGCCAGCCGCGGGCGCGGCTCGCCGCGGTGTTCGCCAGCGCGCGCACCTTGCCGTCGCGGATCAGCCCGTCGATGCCGGTGGAACTGGCGAACATCACCTGCACCTCGTTGCCGAGCAGCCCGGCAACGGAGGGGCCGGTGCCGCGATAGGGCACATGGGTGATGCGGGCCCCGGTCATGCTGTTGAAAAGCTCGCCGCCCAGGTGGAAGGGCGTGCCGGCCCCGGCCGTGCCGTGGTTCAGCGTGCCGGGCCGCGCCTTCGCATAGGCGATGAACTCGGCCAGCGTCTTCACCGGAATCGTCTCGTTCACGACCAGCAGCACCGGTGTGCTGGCGACGCGGGCGAGCCAGGTGAAGTCCCGCTTCCATTCGTAGCCGGGGTTGCGGAACAGCAGGTCGGCGATGGCCATGCCGTTGCCGTTGAACAGGAGCGTGTAGCCATCCGGCGTGGCGCGGGCGACGTAGGCGGAGCCGATATTGCCCCCTGCCCCGCCGCGGTTCTCGACCACCACGGGCTGGCCGAGGCGCTGCTGCAGCGCCTGCGCGACCATGCGGCCGAGATTGTCGGTCCCGCCCCCGGGCGGGAAGGGCACGACAAGGGTCACGGGCTTGTTCGGGTAGTCTGCCTGCGCCCGCGCGATCGCGGGGGTGAGCAACGGCGCGGCGAGCAGGGCGCGGCGTGGGATGGCGGGCATGGACGTCTCTCCTGGCATCTGGCGGCCGGTTGCCCCGGCCTGCCGCTATCGCTTGCGCGGCGCGGTGGCGAGCACGCCGGCGGCCTCCAGCCCCGAGATCTCCGCCGCGCCATAGCCGAGGTCCGCCATCACCGCCGCGTTGTCGGCGCCGAGCGGATGGCAGATGTCGCGCACCGCGAGTGCTCGGTTGGCGAAGCGGAAGGGGATGCCCTTGGCCGGCGTGCCGTCCGGGCTGCGCTGCACGGCGGTGCCGCGCAGGAAGTCGTCGGCCGCCGCCAGCGCCGCGCCGTCGCGCACGGGAGCGCTGCCGCCGGGGAAGGTCACGCGCCAGCCATCGCCGTCGCGCTCCAGGCGTTCCGCGGGCTCGGCGGGATCGAGATTGCCGCGCCGCGGGGACGGCGCGCCGGCCGCGGCGGCCAGCAGTTCCTCGCCGAGCAGGAAGCTGGTGAGTTCGCGCTGCGAGAGGTCGAGATGCGCGCCCTGGCCGGTGCGCTCGCGCTCCAGCAGCGCGGCGACGATGGCGCCGGCGGCGAAGAGGCAGACCACCTGGTCCGGGTAGTTCACGTCGCGGCCGGTGATGACGGGCACCTCGCCGGCGCCGGTCAGCGCGGCGAGGCCGGCCGTCGCTTCCAGCGTCGAGCCGAAGCTGACCATGTCGCGGTCCGGCCCGGTCTCGCCCTGGCTGGAGATGCTGGCGATGACCAGGCGCGGGAAGCGCTCCCGCAGCATGGCGGGCGACAGGCCGAAGGAGGCCATGACGCCGCGGCGGAAATTCTCGACCAGCACGTCGGCGCCCTCGAGCAGGCGCAGCACCGCCTCCCGCCCCCGCGGGTCCTTCAGGTCGACGCAGAGGGCACGCTTGCCGCGGTTGGTGAAGTTGAAGAAGGGCGAGTGGTTCCACCAGTCCGTCGCCGGGTCGGCGCCGTCCCAGTTGCGGAAGGGATCAGGCGCGCCGGGCCCCTCGATCTTGATCACGTCGGCCCCGAGGTCGAGCAGCATGGTCGAGGAGGCCGCACCGGCGGTGATCCAGCCGAGGTCGGCGACCCGAATGCCGGCCAGCGGCAGGCCGGGATTGGCGGGGCGCGGCGCGGGCGGTGGCGCCGGCATGGCGGCCAGCGGCAGGCGCTGGCCATCCCAGCCCACCGGCAGCGCCGGCATGCCGTCGGCGCCGATGAAGTCGCGCGCCAGATACTGCGCATCCTGCAGCAGTTCCGCCGGCCATTTCACCGGCCCCAGCGGCACGCGCTTCGCCTGCATCGCCGCGGTGATCTCGGCGCGGGTGCGGGCGGCGAACCAGGGTCCCAGGATCTCCAGGAAGGCGGCACGGTTGGCGGTGCGCAGCGGATGCGTGGCGAAGCGCGGGTCCGTGGACAGGCGCGGATCACCGATGAGGTCGCGCAGCGGCGGCCAGTCCTTCTCCTGGTAGACCAGGGCCATCGCGCCGTCGGCGCAGGGCACGGTGTACCAGGTGACGCGGTTCGCCTCCCGCGTCGGCGCCTTGCCGGTGACGATGACGCCGGCCGCGACCTTCCAGTTCAGCCAGGCGGTGACGTCGAGCAGCGAGATATCCACCGTCTCCTCGCCGCCGGCCTTCAGCGCGGCGAGCAGCGCGGTGCAGGCCGCGAGCCCCGCGGAATAGGCCACCTGGTGCCCCGCGAGGCGCGAGGGCGGCGCCGGCATCGGCTCGCCGACGATGCCGAGCAGGCCCGAGAGCGCGGCGAGGCCAAGCTCCGTCATCGGCGGGTCCGCGTCCCCGGGGCCGAAGACGGAAAGCTGCGCCTGCACCGGCACGCCGGCGGCGAACTCGGCCAGCGCGCGCCGGTCGCCGATGGCGGCGTCGAACCGGCCCATCGGGTCGCCCGCGCGCTTGCCGGCATTCAGGAAGCGATCGAGCGCCGAGCCGCCGTCGGGCAGCAGCGGCGCATCCTTGGCGAAAGGCTCGCCGGTCCGCGGCAGCGGCCGCACCACCTCCGCGCCGTAGCCGGCGCAGAGGCGCGCGCACATCGACGCCGCCAGCGCATGCGGGCGTTGCGCGCAGAAGGCGCCGAGGTCG
>JAIYAI010000039.1 GCA_027489135.1 Acetobacteraceae bacterium | reverse complement strand
GCCCGCGTCGAAGCCGGTGATGGTGTTGCCGAGCCGCAGGCCGGCGCCGAGCACCAGCGTGGCATTCGCGCCCGCGGCGAAGGTGATGCCGCCCTTGCCCGCGGCGCCGACCGCGTCGATCTCGAGCGTGCTGCCGTCCTGCAGGGTGACGCCGCCGGTGAAGCTGCTGCGTGTGCCGAGCGCGAGGGTGCTGTCTTCTCCCAGCAGCAACCCGCCGGCGCCGGTCAGCTTCACCTGTAGCGTCGCGGCGCCGCCATAGCCGGGCGCGGCGTTGGGGTAGGGGTCGACATGCAGCAGGCCGTTCGCGTCCAGCATGTCGCCGGCGAGGCCGATCTGCCCGGTGGCCCGGCCGGCCGCGATCGCGACCGCCGCATCGGCGCCGGGATTGGTCGGCGTGGACGGCGAGGCGAACCAGGAATCGCCCTCGCCGAAGCGGAACTGGATCGCCTCGCCGGCGGCGTTCACGGCGTACCAGATCGTGCCGGTGCCGAGGCCGCCGGGCACGTAGCCGCTGCTGGGCACGCCCGGCGGCAGGGTGGCGTAGTCGCGGTCATCGGCCAGCGGCAGGGGCGCGCCCGGCACCGTACCGAAATGCGGCACGCTGCTGCTGTCCACCACCGGCACGGCGTAGACCTTCACCGCCTCGGCCGAGAGGGTGGAACTGCTGGCGACGCTCAACGGCACGAGCATCGGCGCGCCGGCGACGATCATGGTGTGGCCGGTATCGCCGGAGGCGATCAGGTCGGGCTGGCTGCCGGAAGCGGGGTTGTCGAGGTCGGTGTAGATGCCGAGCGACCAAGCGATGATGTCGCCGGCCTGCAGCCTGGCGAAGTTCGTCACCTCCCGGAACCCGCCGGAGCCATCGGCCGGCGCCGTGTCGAACAGGTGCGTCAGCACCTCGGCCCGTGCCCATGGCCAGGCGGCTTCCTGCACCGTGACCGGGATGGGGTCCGCGGGGTTGGCGGGGTTGTAGGCCTCCACCGGTTCGGACGGATTGAACAGCGGCAGCAGGCGCTCCGCCGCCGCCACCGCCCCCTGCAGCGGCGCGACGGAGGCGAGGACGAAGCTGACCCAGCCGGAGCAGTCCGTGAAGACCGTCGCACCGCCGGGACCGGCGAGGTCGATCTGGGGGACCTGGAGGGTGCCGATGCTGGTGGTCAGGTAGGTATAGGCAGTGGCGCCGTCGGGCGCCTGAACCGCGGCTGCGACGGCCAGCGCGAAATCGGCGAGCGGGTTGGCGGTGCTGGCCACAGGGCGTCCTCATCCTGGAGATTTCCCCCATATGACGAGAATGCGCCGGAAAACACAACCATAGATTGCGAATCTATCGTAAATTTCTACACGGTCGGCAGCACCGGCGCGGGATCCAGCCACACCTGGTACCAGGACAGGCTGAAATGCAGATGCGGGCCGGTGACGCGGCCCGTCGCGCCGATCGCGCCGATCCGCTGGCCCGCCGCCACCGTTTCGCCCTCCGTCACGTCGACCGCGCTGCAATGGGCGTAGAGCGTGTTCACCCCATGCCCGTGGTCGACCACGATGATCCGGCCGAAGAAGAAGAAATCGGCCGCCAGCGTCACCACGCCGGAGGCCGCGGCGACTATGGGTGTGCCGACCGGCGCCGCGATGTCGTAGCCGTAGTGCGGCTGGCGGGGCTGGCCGTTCAGCACGCGCTGGCTGCCGAAGACGCCGCTGGTGCGGCCGCGGGCGGGACGGAGGAAGCCCTGGGCGAAGTCGATCCGCGCGCTGTCCGTGGCGCGCGCGGCGGCCAGGCGCTCGCGTTCGGCGGTGATGCGGCGCAGCGCCTCCGCATCCGGGGTGACCTGGGCGGGGGGGAGCCCCGTGATGTTCTGCACGTCCCAGGCGCGGCGGGCGATGGCGAGATCGTGCCGCTCCGGATGGGCGCGGGGATGGGTCAGGGCCAGCACCGCCGACGGCCCGTGGTCGCGGCCGAAGCCGAAGCAGACTTCCCCGCCCGGGCCGACCCGCAGCGCGCGGCCGTCGAGGCTGGCGCGGGCATTGGGCGGGATGCGGCCGGCGACGAAGCCGCCCTGGGCGAGACCGGCCGCGGGCAGGCCGGGCGGCAGGGCATGCGCGGTACCCGACGGCACGGCAGGCAGCGCGGCGAGGCCGCAGAGCAGCGCACGCCGGCCGAGGCGCGCCACGGGGGAAAGGTCCTGCGCCTCGCAGCAGGCGCAGCCCTGCCAGAGCCGGGCCATCAGAGCAGCGCCGCCTGGGTGGGTGGGCCGTCGCCGGATCGGCGCTTCGGCTTCGGCGCCGCGCCATCCGCCGTGGCGCCGACCGTGCCGTCCGCCAGCACCAGCTTCAGGCGCGCACCGGCCCCGATCTCGGCGGCACGCGGCAGCAGCGTGCCGTCCTCTTCCCGCGTCACCAGGGCGAAGCCGCGGGCGAGCACGGCCTGGTAGGACACCGCCTCCAGCCGCGCCGAGAGCGCCGCGAGGCGCGTCCGGTCGTGCCGCAGCAGCGAGACCACCGGCGCGGGCGTCAGCGCGCCGCGCCGGGCCAGTTGCGTGCGGCCCCGCTCGAGCCGCGCGCGGTAGAGGGCCAGCATTCGTGTCTCCGCGAGGCGCAGCGTCGCGCGATGCGCGGCGATCACCTCCCGCGGGTGCTTCAGGCGCGCGGCGAGGGTCTCGAGCGGCGCCCGCCGGCGGCGTAGCATCTCGCCCGGCGCGCGATCGAGGCGGTCCCCCCAGTCGTCGAGGCGCTGGCGCATCCGCCCGACGAGGCCCGGCAGGTCGGGCAGCTTTGCCGCGGCGCGCGTGAGGCGGAGGCGCGCGGCATCGGCCTGGCGCCGCTGCGCCTGGTTCAGCCGCAGCGCCATCTGGCGGACCGTGTCCAGCATCTCGACGCGCGACGGCACGGCAAGCTCGGCGGCCGCGGTGGGCGTCGGCGCCCGGCGGTCGGAGGCGAAGTCGATCAGGGTCGTGTCGGTCTCGTGCCCCACGGCGCTGATCAGCGGGATCGGGCTTTCGGCGGCGGCACGGACGACGACCTCCTCGTTGAAGGCCATCAGGTCCTCGAGGCTGCCGCCGCCGCGGGCGACGATGATCAGGTCGGGGCGCGGGATCGTCCCGCCCTCGGGCAGCGCGCCGAAACCGCGGATCGCCGCCGCGATCTGCTCCGCCGCGCCCTGGCCCTGCACCGCGACGGGCCAGAGGATCAGGTGGCGCGGGAATCGCCGGGCGATGGTGGTGCGGATGTCCTGGATCACCGCGCCGCGTTCGCTGGTGACGATGCCGATGACCAGGGGCAGGCGGGGCAGGGGGCGCTTGCGCTCCGGCGCGAAGAGCCCCTCGGCCAGCAGCGTCTGCCTGAGCTTCTCGATCCGCGCGAGCAGCGCGCCCTCGCCGGCATAGTCCAGCCGGTCGATGACGAGCTGGTACTTAGACCGGTCCGCATAGGTGCCGATCTTGCCGGTGGCGATCACCTCCACGCCGTTTTCCGGCATGACACCGATGTTGCGGACCGCGGTCTTCCAGATGACCGATTCCAGCTTGGCGTTCTCGTCCTTCAGCGAGAGGTAGATGTGCCCGGAGGGGTAGCGCTTGCACTCGGTGATCTCGCCGCGCACGCGCACGCGCCCGAAGGTGGTCTCCAGCGTGCGCTTGATGGCGCCGGCGATCTCGGAGACGGCGAATTCGGGCAGGTTGCTCGGCCGGGTGGGGTCGCCGGGGAGGGGTGTGTCCATGCCCCCATCCTATGGTAAGCGCGCCCCGCGCGGGAGGCGGTTCGCCCCCTGTTCCGGATGAGGTCTCGCCATGAAGGTCCTGGTGGTCGGCGGCGGCGGGCGGGAACACGCGCTGTGTTGGTCCATCGCGGCCTCGCCGCTGCTTACGACGCTGTGGTGCGCGCCGGGCAATGCCGGCATCGCCGAGGTCGCGGACTGCGTGGCGATCGGGGCGGAGGATATCCCGGCGATCGTCGCCTTCGCGCGCGAGCAGGCGGTGGACCTGGTGGTGGCGGGGCCGGAGGCGCCGCTGGCGCT
>JAIYAI010000785.1 GCA_027489135.1 Acetobacteraceae bacterium | reverse complement strand
TCTCCCTCGGCCATGGCGGCTTCATGGGGGTGGGCGCCTATGTCACGGCGCTGACCTGGAACAATCTCGGCCTCACGCCCTGGCTCGGCATCCCGCTGGCGCTGGCCTGCGCCGCGCTGCTGGCGGTGGTGGTGGCCTGGCCCTGCTTCCGCTTCCGCATCACCGGCCACTACTTCGCGCTGGTGACGCTGGCGCTTTCGGGGATCGTGCTGCAGGTGATCACGGCGACGCGCGACGTCACCGGCGGCTCGCTCGGCTTTACGCCGGAGCGCATCCAGGGCGGCTCGGCGCTGCTGGCCTTCCAGTTCACCGACAAGATCACCTGGTACTACATCGCGCTGGCGGTCTGGGCGGCGGGGCTGGCGATCTGGTACGCGGTGCAGCGCAGCATGACGCGCTACGCGCTGGAGGCGATCTCGGAGGACGAGGACGCCTCGGCCGCCGCCGGCGTGAACGTCACGGCGGAGAAGCTGCGCATCACGGTGCTGTCGGCGGTGATGACCGCGCTCGCCGGCGCGCTCTACTGCCAGTACCAGATGTTCATCTCGCCCGACACGGTCAGCGGCATCTCGATCTCGCTGCAGATGGTCTTCGCCGTGGTGGTGGGCGGGATCTACGTGGCACTCGGCCCGACGGTCGGCGCGGTGATCACCATCCTGCTGGCGGAGACGCTGCGCATCTCCTTCGGCACGGCGGCGGTCGGCTGGGACAACCTGATCTACGGCCTGCTGCTGGTGCTGTTCATCATCTTCCTGCCGAAGGGGATCGTCGGCAGCCTGATGGCCGGGCTGCGGGGCAAGGCGGGCAGCCGCGCGGCCTAGAGCGTGATCGCCGGAGGTGGAATCACCGAAGGCGTGAATCACACGAAACATCAGGTGCCTAGACCATGATCCGCGCTTCTGTGCGCGCGGATCATGGTCTAGCGCGCGGCTGCGGCCCCTGCGTCACGCCAGTTCGCAGGCCTCGTCGAAGCCGAGGCGCGGCAGGCGGGCGAAGACGCCCGAGGGGTCGCCGTAGCCGAGGTTGCAGAGGAAGTTCGACTTGTAGCCGCTCTCGGCGAAGAAGGCCTCGTCCACCTTGGCGGTGTCGAAGCCGCTCATGCCGCCGACGTCGAGGCCGACGGCGCGCGCCGCGATCATCAGGTAGGCACCCTGGAGCGAGCCGTTGCGGAACGCCGTCATGAAGGCGAACTGCTCGCTGCTGGTGAACCAGTTCTTCGCATCCGGGTTGTGCGGGAACAGGGTCGGCAGCTTTTCATAGAACTTCGGGTCGTAGGCGATGATGACGGTGACCGGCGCGGTCATCGTCTTCTCGGTATTGCCCGAGGAGAGGGCGGGGCGAAGCTTCTCCTTGCCCTCCTTGGTGCGGATGAAGACGAAGCGGGCGGGGGAGCAGTTCGCGCTGGTCGGGCCCCACTTCAGGATGTCGTACAGTTCCTGCAGGGTCGCGTCGGGCACCGGCTTGTCGAGCCACTTGTTCTGCGTGCGCGCCTCGCGGAACAGCGCGTCGATCGCGGCGGGGTCGAGGTGGAAGCCTTCGGGCATGGGGGCTCGTCCTGGTTCGTGGATGGCGGGGAGGTATTGCAAGCCGCGCGCCATGGCCATGCGGCAGGCCGCATGGCCGTCATGGACGGTCCCGATGACGCGGCGGCGGGAGGCCTCAGGCCTCCACCTGCTCCACCGCCACCACTTCCGGCACGTAGTGGCGCAGCATGTTCTCGACCCCGTGCTTCAGCGTGGCGCGGGAGGAGGGGCAGCCCGAGCAGGCGCCCTGCAGGTGCAGCTTCACCACGCCCTCGCGGAAGCCGCGGAAGACGATGTCGCCGCCGTCGCCGGCCACGGCCGGGCGGACGCGGGTGTCGAGCAGTTCCTTGATCTGGTCGACGATCTCGCCGTCGGCGGGGTCGAAATCCTCGTCGAGCCCGGCCTCGGACAGGCCCTCCAGCACCGGCGCACCGGAGAGGTAGTGGTCGGCGATGGCGGCCAGCACCTGCGGGCGCAGGTCGCGCCAGTCGGCCGCGTCGGTCTGGGTGACGGTGACGAAGTCGTTGCCCAGGAACACGCGCGCCACGCCGGGCAGGCCGAACAGGCGCGTCGCCAGCGGGCTGCGGCCGGCGGCCTCGGCCGAGGTGAAGTCGGCGGTGCCGGCCGCGCCCATCACGTCCCGTCCGGGCAGGAACTTGAGGGTGGCGGGGTTGGGGGTGCCTTCGGTCTCGATGAACATCGGGTACGGTCCTGGGATTTCGAATACCTGACCAATGTGGTCCGTTATCGGCCCGGGCGCAACGGGGGGGCCCGTGCCTCTACGTCACCCGCTCCAGCTCCCGGTCGTCCATCGCCCCCGGCACGATGGTCATCGGCACGGTCAGCTTCGACGCGTAGCGCCCGGTCAGCGCGCTGATCAGCGGCCCGGGCCCGCCGCCGCCTGTGGCACTCGCCAGCACCAGGATGGAGATGCGCGGGTCCTCCTCGACCAGGCCCAGCAGCGCGTCGCGCGCCTCGCCTTCGCGGATGATCAGGATGGGCATGGAGCCGGTGATCTCCGTCACCTGCGCGGCCAGGCCCGAGAGCAGCTTCTCGGCCTCGTCGCGCCGCTCCTCCTGCATCATCACGCCCACGCCGGCCCATTCCACCAGGCCGACCGGTTCGATCACCCGCAGCAGCGCCACGCGGCCGCCGCCCTTGCGGGCGCGCAGGCAGGCGTATTTCAGCGCCACGGCGCGTTCCGGGCTGTCGTCCACCACGACCAGGAAGACGCGGTCACGCTTCTCCGCCGTGGTGGCGGCGCGGGATTCCTCGGTGCCATCGCCTGGGGCCATCAGTTCCTCCGGAACAACACGCTGCCGAGCCAGCCGGCCAGCGTCGCCAGGACCACGCAGAGGATACCGTATATCAGCGGCTGGTCATCCGCGACGGAGGCGATGCGGTCCGCGGTGCCGACGCGGTCCACCTCGAACGACAGGTCCTGGCGCGCGACGATGCGGCGGGACCGCACCAGCAGCACCTCGACCCGGTAGAGCCCTGTCGGCACCGTCGCCGGCAGGTCGAGGCGCATGTGGAAGAGCCGGCTGCCGATGATCTCGATCGGCGCGACATGCTCCTTCCAGAGGCCGCTCTCGCGCTCGAGGTCGAGCAGCGCGGCGCGGAAGGCGGGGCTGCGCGCGCCGGTGCTGGTCAGCGGCAGGGCGTCGAGGCCGAGGGCGTTCTGCTGGCGGATCGGCTCCGGCAGGATCTGCCAGACGGCGCGGGTGCCGGCGATGGCGTAGTAGCCAGGCACCTCGGCGAAGCGGGCGGAGGGACCGTTGACCCAGAGGAAGCCAAGCACGTGTTCCTTGCGGCGGACCACCATGGGCCGGGTCGGGCCGCGGACGACGATCAGCACCTCGTCGCCGCCGGGACCAAGGGGCTCGCCGGTGCTGCCGAAGATGGTCAGCGCGGCGCCGCTGAAGCCGGTGGTGATCTGCACCTCCGGCTGCGAGAGCGCGGCGACGAGGGGCTGGTCGTCCTGCGCGCGGGCGGGTGGGGCGAGGCAGAGGAGAAGGACGGCGACGACGATCGCGACAAGGCGGCCGCCGAAGACGGCCGAGCGCGCTTGAGGGCACCAGAAGGCCCCCGCACGCGTCACAGCGCCGGCCCGATCGTGAAGAGGTGCGCCGGCGTCGTCAGCAGCCCCCACAGCAGGCTGCCCGCCACACCCAGCACCAGCAGGCCGAGCAGCGCGCGCGTCTCCTCGCCGCGCAGCTTTGCTCCCATCGCCGCGCCGAACTGCGCCCCCGCCACGCCGCCCACCAGCAGCAGCATGGTCAGCACGATATCCACCGTGCCGAGCTGCACCGCCTGCAGCAGCGTCACGTTGGCCGCGACGAACACCACCTGGAACAGCGAGGTGCCGATCACGACGGAGGTCGGCATGCCGAGGAAGTAGATCATCGCCGGCACCAGCATGAAGCCGCCGCCGACGCCCATCACCGCGGACAGCACGCCGATGCCGAAGCCCACCAGCACCGGCGGGATGATCGAGATGTAGAGCCGCGACTTGCGGAACCGCATCTTGAAGGGCAAGCCATGCGCCCAGAGATGCTCGTGCAGCCGGCGCGGCTTCGCCTGGCGGCGGCGCAGGATGGCGCGCAGGCTCTCGTTCACCATCAGCGCGCCGACGGTGCCCAGCACCACCACGTAGAACAGCGCCACCGCGAGATCGACCTGGCCGATCCGCCGCAGGAAGGCGAACAACTGCACGCCGGCGAGCGAGCCGAGCAGGCCCCCCACCAGCAGCACGCATCCCATCTTCACGTCGACGTTGCCGCGCCGCCACTGCGCGATCAGCCCGGAAAC
>JAIYAI010000146.1 GCA_027489135.1 Acetobacteraceae bacterium | reverse complement strand
GGTGCGCGAGGACACGGTGCGCGTGCTGTTTCCCGTCAGCCAGCGGCAGATCCTCGCGCTGCGGCGGGCCGAGCAGGCGCGCGGCGCGCAGCCGCTCCGCGTGCGGGTGCGCCTGCCCGACGGCAGCTTCCTGGAGCAGACCGGCGTCATCTCCTTCATCAACGTCACGACCGATCCTTCCACCGACAGCACGCTGGTGCAGGCGACGGTCGAGAACCCGAACCGCTTCCTGACCGACGGGCAGGTCGTGGCCGTGGTGGTGGAACTCGAGCAGCCGCGCCAGGCGCTGGTCATGCCGGACAGCGCCGTGCTGCTGGACCAGGCCGGGTCCTTCGTCATGGTGGTGGGGGAGGGCAACCGGGTCGAGCAGAAGCGCGTGAAGGTCAGCGCCGGCCGCGGCGGCCAGAGCGTGATCGAGGACGGGCTGCCCGAGGGTGCCATGGTGGTGGTGGAAGGCGCGCAGCGCGCACGGCCCGGGGAGGTGGTGACGCCGCGACCCGCCCCCGCCGGCCCCGCGACCGGCCCGCTGGGCGGGACGGCCCGATGATCTCCAAGGTCTTCGTCGACCGGCCGCGCCTCGCGATCGTCATCGCGATCGTGACGGTGATCGCCGGCCTTGTTTCCCTCCTCAAGATCCCGACCGCGCAGTTCCCGGACATCGTGCCGCCGCAGGTGACGGTGACGGCGCGCTTCCCCGGCGCCTCGGCCGAGGTGGTGGAGGCGACCGTCGCCCAGCCCATCGAGAGCCAGGTGAACGGCGTGGACAACATGATCTACATGAAGTCCACCAGCGGCGATGACGGGTCCTACACGCTGACGGTCAGCTTCAGCCTCGGCACCGATCCGGACCAGAACACCACCAACGTCAACAACCGCGTGCAGCTTGCGAATGCGCTGCTGCCGGACGAGGTGCAGCGCCAGGGGCTGACGGTGCGCAAGCAGTCCTCCGCCCTGCTGCAGGTGGTGGCGGTCCGGTCGGACAAGCCCGAGTTCGACAACCTCTACCTGTCCAACTACGTCACCATCAACATGCTGGACACGATCCGGCGCGTGCCCGGCATCGGCCAGGCCAACCTCTTCGGCGCGCTCGACTACTCCATGCGAATCTGGTTCCGCCTGGACCGGCTGGCGGCGCTGAACCTGACGACGCAGGACATCGTCGCGGCGATCCAGAGCCAGAACCGGGTGGCGCCGCTCGGGCGGATCGGGGCGCAGCCGGCCAGCGACGATGCCTCCTACCAGCTCAACATCCGCACCCAGGGGCGGCTGGTCACGCCGGAGGAATTCGGCGCCATCATCATCCGGGCCAACCCGGATGGCAGCGTGCTGCGGGTCAGCGACGTCGCCAGTATCGAACTCGGCGCCTTCAACCAGGACGTGGAGACGCGGCTCGACGGCAAGCCGGCGCAGCTGATCGCCATCTACCTCTCCCCCGGGGCCAATGCGCTGGGCGTGGCGAAGGCCCTGAAGACAACCCTGGCGCAGCTCGGCCAGCGCTTCCCGGAGGGCCTCGCCTACGAGGTAACCTACGACACCACCCGCTTCGTCACGGCGACCATCGAGGTCGTGCAGCACACGCTGTTCGAGGCCTTCGTGCTGGTGGTGGTGGTGGTGTTCCTGTTCCTCGGCAACCTGCGGGCCACGCTGATCCCGGTGATCGCCGTGCCGGTCAGCCTGATCGGCACCTTCGCGGTCATGCTGGCCATGGGCTATTCGGCCAACACCATCTCCCTGCTCGCCATGGTGCTCGCCATCGGCATCGTCGTCGACGACGCCATCGTCGTGGTCGAGAATGTCGAGGCGACGATGGAGGCCCACCCCGAGCTCTCGGTACCCGAGGCCACCAAGAAGGCGATGGAGACCATCACCGCGCCGATCATCGCGATCACGCTGGTGCTGCTCTCGGTCTTCGTGCCGCTCGCCTTCATCCCTGGCATCTCGGGCGAGCTGTTCCGACAATTCGCGGTGGTGGTCAGCGTCTCCATGCTGTTCTCCGCGATCAATGCGCTGACCCTCTCCCCCGCGCTCTGCGCCGTGCTGCTCTCGGCGCATCACGGGCCGCGGACGGGGGTGATGGGCTGGGTCAGCCGGCGCATCGACATGGTGCGGGACGGCTATGCGGCGCTGGTGGCGCGCCTCGTCCGCGTCGCCGTGCTCTGCCTCGCGCTGCTCGCGGTCTGCGCCGGGGGGATCGTGCTCGCGGGCAAGTCGACGCCCACCGGCTTCCTGCCGCAGGAGGACCAGGGCGCCTTCTTCATCGAGGCGAAGTTGCCCGACGGCGCCTCCCTCAACCGCACCCGCGACGTGGCGCGCCAGGTGGAGGAGGCGGTGGCCGGCCTGCCCGGCGTGGAATACGTCTCTTCCGTCCTCGGCTACTCCATGCTGAGCGGCCTGGCGCAGTCGAACAGCGCCTTCGTCATCGTCACGCTGAAGGATTTCGCCGAGCGCAAGGACCCAGCCGCAAGCGTCAACGCCCTGCTGCGCCAGGTGGCGCAGCGCACGGCGGAGGTGCCGGCCCTGGTCGTGCCCTTCGCGCCGCCGCCCATCATCGGCCTCGGCACCGGCGCCGGCTTCGAATACCAGCTGCAGAACCTGGAAGGCCGGCCGACGACGGAGATGGCCGCGGTGATGCGCGCGCTGGTCCAGGCGGCGAACCGGGACCCGGTGCTGGAGCGGGTCTATTCCACCTTCTCGGCCAGCACGCCCTCGGTCTTCCTGAACATCGACCGGGAGAAGGCGCAGGTCCTCGGCATCTCGATCTCCGATGTCTTCGCCGCGCTGCAGACCGCGATGGGCGGCGCCTATGTCAACGACTTCAACCTCTTCGGCCGGACCTGGAAGGTGAACCTGGCGGCGGAGGCGCAGGACCGCATGTCGGTGGAGGACATCGGCCGCGTGCAGCTGCGCAACCGCGACGGGCGGATGGTGCCGATGCTGGCGCTGGCCGATCCCGAGGTCGCCTTCGGCCCCTCCTCCATCGTGCGCTACAACAACGTCCGCAGCCTGACGGTGAACGGGGAACCGGCGGCGGGCTATTCCTCGGGCGATGCGCTGGCGGCGATGGAACGCGTCTCGGCCGCGACGCTGCCGCGCGGCTACGGCTTCGAATGGACCGGCACCGCCTACCAGGAGAAGCTGGCCCAGGGGCAGACCACGGTGATCCTGGCGCTTGCGCTGCTGTTTGCCTTCCTCTTCCTCGTCGGCCTCTACGAGAGCTGGACCATCCCGGTGCCCGTCCTGCTCTCGGTCGCGGTGGCGATCCTGGGGGCGATGATCTCGATCGGACCGATGGGGCTCTCGCTGGACCTCTATGCGCAGATCGGCATCGTGGTGCTGATCGCGCTGGCGGCGAAGAACGGCATCCTGATCATCGAATTCGCCAAGGAGCAGCGGGAGGCCGGCAAACCGGTGCAGGAGGCCGCCGTGCTGGGGGCGAAGCTGCGCTTCCGCGCGGTGATGATGACCTCGCTGGCCTTCATCCTCGGCCTGCTGCCGCTGGTGATCGCGGAAGGCGCCTCGGAACTCAGCCGCCGCGCCGTCTCGACGCCGGTCTTCTTCGGGATGATCGCGGCGTCGACCATCGGGATCCTGATGATCCCGATGCTCTATGTCGTGTTCCAGACCGCGCGGGAGTGGCTGAAGGCGCGGCTCGGCCTCGGACGGAAACCCGCGTCAGTTCACTGACGCGGCAGCACCGCCCGCAGCGAGGTCCGCACCACCGCGGCGACCGGCCCCGGCGCGCGGATCGCTGCGGCGAGCGCCGGGAAGTCGGCCTTGCTGGCGATGTCCAGCACCGGCACGCGGAAAGCCTCGCACCAGCGCAGGAAGTCGGGGTTGACCAGCGTGGTGCCGCTGACCCGGCCCGGATGCGCGCGCTCCTGGTGGATGCGGATCGAGGCATAGCTGCCATTGTCCGACAGGATCATCTTCACCGGCGCACCGCGCTCGACCGCGACGGCGTATTCGCCGCCCGTCATCAGCGCGCCGCCATCGCCCACCAACCCGATCACCGTCCGCCCCGGGCAGCGAAGGGACGCCGCGACGGCCGCCGGGATGCCGAAGCCCATGGCGCCGGAGACGGGCGCGAGCAGGCGCTGCCCCGTCCTCCACGCCACCTTCCGGTAGAAGGGCGCGCCGAAGGTGCCGGCATCCAGCGTGACGATGGCGTCCGAAGGCGCCGTCGCCTCGATCAGCTTCGCCACTTCCGCGAAGGCGATGCCGTCCGGGTGCTCGCCCGGCACCACCTCGCAGTCCGCGACATGCAGGGCGCGCAGCCGCGCGGTCCAGGCGGCGCGGCCCGCGGGGGAGGCGGGCGTCTCCGCCGCCAGCGCCGCGACGGTCGCGCGCGCATCCGCCGCGATCGCAAGCTCCGCCGGGAAGAGCCAGCCCAGGAAGCGCGGATCGGCGCAGACGTGCACGGTGCGCTGCCCATCCGCCGGCCAGCTCCAGCCCTGCGTCGTGATGTCGGTCAGCCGCGTGCCCAGCGCCAGCACCAGGTCGGCCTCCGGGAAGGCGGCGCGTTGCGCATCCGGGTTCCTGAGGCCGAGATCCCCCGCATAGAGGGGGTGGTCGTTGGGGAAGAGATCCTGCCGGCGGAAGGACACCGCGACGGGCAACTGCCAGGCCTCCGCGAAGCGCAGCAGGGCCGCGCGGCCATCCAGCCCGCCCGGCGTGTCGAAGCCGTGCCCGACCAGCAGGATCGGCCGCTCTGCGTCCCGCAGCATCGCCGCCAGCCGCGCCG
>JAIYAI010000382.1 GCA_027489135.1 Acetobacteraceae bacterium | reverse complement strand
TGGCCAATGCGCCCGATCGGCAGGGCGAGTATTTCGGCGTCCCCAAGGTGGTCGAGTAAGATGCATCCCACGGATTTCACGCTGCGCGGCGCGCTCGACGCGCTCGGCGAGGGCATCGTCAGTTCCGAGGAACTGACGAAGGCCCATCTCGACGCCATCCGCGCGCTGAACCCGCGCCTCAACGCCTATGTGACGGTGACCGAGGAGGCGGCGCTGGCCGCCGCGCGCGCGTCCGACGACCGGCGCCGGAATGGCGTGGCGGGGCCGCTCGAGGGCATCCCGCTCGCCATCAAGGACCTGTTCTGCACGGCGGGCACGCGCACCACGGCGGGCAGCAAGATCCTGGACAGCTTCGTGCCGCCCTATGAAAGCACCGTCACCGCGAACCTGCTGCGCGACGGGGCGGTTTTCCTCGGCAAGGTGAACCTCGACGAGTTCGCCATGGGCTCGTCCAACACCACCTCGGCCTATGGGCCGGTGGAGAACCCCTGGTCCCGTGCCAACGACCCCGACGCGCGTCTGGTGCCCGGCGGGTCCTCGGGCGGGTCGGCGGCGGCGGTGGCGGCGCGGCTGGCCCTGGGGGCGACGGCGACGGATACGGGTGGATCGATTCGCCAGCCCGCGGCCTTCTGCGGCATCGCCGGCATCAAGCCGACCTATGGCCGGTGCTCCCGCTTCGGCATCGTCGCCTTCGCCTCCTCGTTGGACCAGGCCGGGCCCGTGGCCCGCACCGTCGAGGATTGCGCGATCCTGCTGCAGTCGATGTCGGGCTACGATCCGAAGGACAGCACCAGCGCCGAGGTGCCGGTGCCGGATTTCCAGGCCGCCTGCGCACGCGGCGTGAAGGGCCTGCGCATCGGGGTGCCGAAGGAATACCGCCTCGACGGCATGGCGCCGGAGATCGAGGCGCTGTGGCAGCAGGGGCTGCAGTGGCTGCGCGAGGCCGGGGCCGAGACGGTCGAGATCACCCTGCCGCATACCAAGTACGCGCTGCCGACCTACTACATCGTCGCACCGGCGGAGGCCTCCTCGAACCTCGCGCGCTACGACGGCGTGCGCTTCGGCCTGCGCGTGGCGGAGAAGGACAGCGACCTGCGCGATCTCTACGAGCGCACCCGCGCCGCCGGTTTCGGCGCCGAGGTCCGCCGCCGCATCATGATCGGCACCTATGTGCTGAGCGCGGGCTACTACGACGCCTACTACCTGAAGGCGCAGAAGGTCCGTGCCCTGATCCGCCGCGACTTCGAGGAGGCCTGGGCGAAGGTCGACGCCATCGTCACCCCGGCGACGCCCTCGGCCGCCTTCGGCATGGACGAGAAGCAGGACGACCCGGTGACGATGTACCTCAACGACGTCTTCACCGTGACGGCGAACCTGGCGGGGCTGCCGGGCCTTGCGGTGCCGGCAGGGCTGGACGGGCAGGGGCTGCCCTTGGGCCTGCAGGTGATCGGGCGGGCCTTCGACGAGGAGACGGTCTTCGCGGTGGGCAACGTGCTGGAGGATTCGGCGGGGTTCACGGCGCTGCCGCGGGTGCGCGCAGGAGCGTAACGAAACAGCTTGAAATCGGGGCTGGCAGATGGCACTATGTGCTGGCCATTTGTCGGAAGCCTGTTCATGCAAGCCTTCGAGGAAGCCCAGGCCCCGTTTGCCGGCGCCGGGGACCTGCCTGGCGCCTCCATCGGCCCCGCCGCCGCGCTGGTAGCGCATGACGCGCTGGTGACCGGCCTGCCGGCCGAGGCCCTGCAGCGCGCCGTCGAACAGGTCGGGCTGCTCCGCGACCAGCGGATCTTCGAAAGCGTCATGGCGATCAGCCTGCGCACCTACCACCGGCTGCGCGATGCGCCGGGCAGGCGGCTCGATCTCGCCACCAGCGGGCGGCTCTGGCGCTTTTCGGAGATCATGGCCCGCGCCGTGGACGTGCTCGGCGGGCAGCCGGCCGCCGAGGCCTGGATGGCGGCGGCGCAGCCGGGGCTGGAGCAGCGGCGGCCGATCGACCTGCTCGCCACCCCGGCCGGCACGGCGCTGGTGCAGGACCTGCTCGACCGCATGGACTACGGCGTCTACGCGTGATGGCGCGCCCGCCTTGCTGGCAGCACGACACGTGATCCCGGGCGGGCCGCGCGGGGGCCAGCGGTGATCCCGCGCCTGCCCTTCCGGCCGGATGGCACCCTGTACGCCTGGCGGATCGACCGGGACCGCCACGCCGCGGCCTGGGATAGCGGGGAGGGGGCCTTCCGCGCGGGCGGGCGCTGGAACGGTCGCGGCGTCCGCGCCGTCTACTGCGCCTTCGACCCCGCGACCGCGATCCTGGAGGTGGCGGTGCACAAGGGCTTCCGGGTCCTCGATACGGAGCCGCATGTGCTGACCGCGCTGGCGCTGCCGGAGGCCGCGGCGATCCATGTCGTGCCGCCCGAGGCCGTGCCGAACCCGCACTGGCTGGTGCCGGGCATCCCGTCCGCGGGACAGCAGGATTTCGGCGACGCGCTGCTGCGGGCACACGCGATGGTCGCGGTGCCGAGCGTGGTATCGCGGCATGGCTGGAACCTGGTCTTCGACGCGGGACGCGCCGCTGGCCGGTACCGGCTGCACGGGCAGGAGCGGTTCGCGCTGGACCCGCGGCTGCATCCCGGCGGTGGCATGCTATAGCGGGGACCGAGGCAGGAGGGCCAGCGATGGGCACGATCCCGCTCTCGGACGAGATCGAAAGGCCGGTGCAGCAGGAGGTCGCGGGTCTCTTTGA
>JAIYAI010000019.1 GCA_027489135.1 Acetobacteraceae bacterium | reverse complement strand
CGCCCCCTGCACGACCAGGTCGTTGACGCACATCGCCACCAGGTCCTGGCCCACGGTGTCGTGCTGTCCGGTCTCGATGGCGACCTTCAGCTTGGTCCCGACCCCGTCGGTCGAGGAGACCAGCACCGGGTCCGTGAACCCTGCCGCCTTCAGGTCGAACAGCGCGCCGAAGCCGCCGAGGCCGCCCATGGTGCCGCGCCGGCTGGTCGATTTCGCCAGTGGCTTGATCGCCTCGACCAGCGCGTCGCCGGCCTCGATGTGGACGCCGGCATCGCGGTAGGTCAGGCGGGACGGACCAGGCGCATTGGAGGGGGCGTTGCTGTCGCTGGCCATCGCGGCCTCCGATCGGGTATGGGCTCGGGCCCCGGTCCGGCGACCGGGGCTGGGCTTCGCACCTGGTCTGGCGACCAGGAGGGGCGGGCGCTCCCTAGAGCAGATTCCCGCGTGGCGGAAACCTCCCTCGCGCGTGATCCTGCCTCCTGGCTGGCGCGCGCCCGGCCCGTCGCTCAGGATGAGGGCCCGGAGGCTCCGATGCGCATCCCGACCCTGCTTGCCCTGCCCGGCGTCCTGCTTGCGCTGCTGCTGGCCCTCGGGCCCGCGGCGGCGCAGGAGATGTCCGCCAACACCTCGGGCAACCCCTATGTGCAGAGCGGCATCCCGGCCGAGGCCACGGCGGAGAACGGCGTTCTGGCGCGGGAGCGCGCCTTCGCCGCCGGGCGCCGTGCGGCCTGGAACCGCCTCGCCTCCGAACTCGGCATCAGCCCGCCCTCGGTCTCGGATTCGCAGCTCGAATCCATGGTCACTTCCATCGTGATCGAGCAGGAGCGGGTCAGCCCGACCCGCTACAGCGGCAGGATCACGGTGAATTTCAATCCCGGCCGGACCCGCGGGGTGCTCGGCTCGCGCGCCCCGGCGGGCGGAGGCGGAGGCGGCTCCACCGGCGGTAGTGCTGGCGAGACGGCCGGTGCGGTGCCAAGCGCGCCGGGCCCGGCCTCGAACTTCATCGAAGCCGTCGCCACCTATCGCGGCATGGAGGAGTGGCTCGAACTGCAGCGGCGGCTGCGCGCCAACGGCATGGTGGCCTCGGTCCAGATCCAGGCTATCGCGGTGGACCGGGCGCGACTGCGGCTTGGGTTGCGGGCGCCGGGGCCGGTCGCCGCGGGGGAGCTCGCCGGGGCCGGGATCGTCATGGCACCCGGGCAGACCGCCTCGGGTGCGGACCTCTGGCGGCTTGTCCTTGGCGCCGGCGGCTGAACATGGGGGCGCGGTCCGGCCGCCGGCCGCGGAGCGGATGACGGCCCCGCCGGGTCCGGGCGGGACGTGGCGGCCGCTGCTGCTGACGCTGCCCAACCTGATCACCCTGGCGCGGCTCTGCGCCGTGCCCGGGACGGTCTGGCTGATGCTGCAGCACCGGCTCGACCTCGCCTTCCTGCTCTTCGTCGGGGCCGGCATCTCCGATGCCATCGACGGGTGGATGGCGCGGGCCTGGAACGCGCAGAGCGCGCTCGGCGCGCTGCTCGACCCGGTGGCGGACAAGGCGCTGCTGGTTTCGGTCTACGTGACCCTCGCCGCCATCGGCGTGCTGCCGGACTGGCTGGCGATCCTCGTCGTGTTCCGCGATCTCGTCATCGTCGGCGGGGTGCTGGTGCTCTGGGTGCTGGGGCAGCCGCCGGCGATCAGGCCGATCCTCGTCTCCAAGCTGAACACAGCGATGCAGATCGGCGTCGCGGCCCTGGCGCTCTTCCTCTCGGGCTTCGGGCTGGAGGCGCCGGCGCTGCTCGATATCTGCGTATGGGCCGTGGCCGCGACCACGCTCGTCTCCGGCGTCACCTACGTGGTCGCGGCGCTGCGCCGCGCGGCAGGGACGGCATGAACGTCAGCCCGAGCCCCGGCCCGTCGCGCCCGCCCGCGACAATCGAACCCGCCTCCCAGGCCGGTCCGCCGGCGCCGGGCCGCGGGCGGCTGCCCGTCCCGGGGGCGGCGCGCATGGCGACGCGCAACCAGCGCCTCGGCCTCGCGCTCGGCGTGCTGTTTGCCGTGGTCTTCGCGATCTGGCTCTTCTCGCCGATCCTCACGCCCTTCGTGCTGGCGGCCTGCATCGCGTATTTCCTCGATCCGCCGACGACGCAGCTGCAGCGCCTCGGCGTCAGGCGCGGCATCGCGGCGATGACCATGGTGCTGGCGCTGGCCCTGGCCGCGCTGCTGGCGGTGCTGCTGCTCTATCCGCTGCTGATCGCGCAGATCGGTGTGCTGCTGCAGCGCCTGCCGGGCTATGTGCTGCGCGTCGGCCAGGCCACGCGCGACGCGCTGGAGGCGCTGGCCGAGCATATCGGGCCCGACGTCGTGGACAGCCGGCTGCAGGAACTGGCGGTGGGGCAGGCGGGGGCGATCGTGTCCTTCCTCGGCACCACGCTCGCGCGCCTGCTCGGCGGCGGCATCGCGCTGTTCTACGTCTTCACCCTGGTGACCGTGACGCCGGTCGTCGCCTTCTACCTGCTGCGCGACTGGCCCGGCATGGTGCGCAGGATCGATCTCTGGCTGCCGCGGCGCTCGGCATCGACGCTGCGCCAGCTCGGCCGCGACATGGACCGGGTGCTGTCCGCCTGGCTGCGCGGGCAGCTCATCTGCTGCGCCATCCTCGCGGTCTACTACGCCGCGGCGCTGTCTGCCGTCGGGCTGGAGCTCGGGCTCACCGTCGGGCTGATGGCGGGGATCCTGTCCTTCATTCCCTATGTCGGGTCGATCACGGGGATGCTCACCGCCGTGCTGCTGGCATTGGCGCAGTTCGGCACCTGGGGCGCGGTGGCGACGGTCCTGGCGATCTTCGTCGCGGGCCAGGTGATCGAGGGCTACATTATCTATCCCCGCCTGCTCGGGAACCGGGTGGAGCTGCACGCGGTCTGGGTGATCTTCGCGCTCTTCGCCGGCGGCGTCGTGTTCGGCTTCCTGGGCGTGCT
>JAIYAI010000441.1 GCA_027489135.1 Acetobacteraceae bacterium | reverse complement strand
TCGCCGGCATCGACGCTGTCATCGCCGATGCCGCCCGAGACGCTGTCCCAGCCGCCGTCTGAGGCAATGGTATCGTCGCCGTCACCGCCGTCGACCGTATCCGCGCCGGTGCCGGAGGTAATGGAGTCGTCGCCCGTCCCGCCGAGGACATCGTTCAGGCCATCGCCTGCGGCGATCACGTCGCTTCCGGTCCCACCGTTCATGGTGTCATCACCGGAACCGGCAGTGATGCTGTCATTCCCGTCGCCACCGGACGCGTCGTTGTCGCCGTCGCCGACATCCATATCGTCATTGCCGGCGCCGCCGCTGGCGGTGTCATCTCCTGAGCCAGCGGTGATCGTGTCGTCGCCGCTGTTGCCGGACAGGTCGTTGTCGCCCTCGCCGCCGTCGATGAGGTCGTCGTTCCAGCCGCCCTGCAGCAGGTCGTTCCCGAACCCGCCGAAGATCGTGAGCGCGGGCAGGGTGTTGTCGTTGGCCAGGACGGTGTCGTTGCCGGACAGGCCGGTGATTTCGATCGTCCTGAACTGGCCGATCCCGCCGGCATTGAGCAGCACGTCGGTGAGGAGATTATCCGTCTCCGCCGCCTGGATGATCGCGTCCGTCAGGTCAACGGCGTCGCCGATCAGGAAATCCTTCCCCTCGAGCACGAAGGTCGTGCTGTCGAGTGCGTCGAATGTGTAGGCCATGAGGGCGCTTCCTCTACGGACATGGGACTCCGGCGGTCCTGGTGAGATCGGGTGAACCCACCACCCCCCGGATGTGGAGTACCGGCCGCCACGCCGGTGCCGGAATGTGCAAGCCAACTCGTTAAGGTGCAAGAAGGATTCTCATAGATCGCGATCTTGTATTTTATTGGCCAATTAATTCTGCACGCAGAGAATATCTTGGAATGTACTCACGACCCCGTGTATCCCACGCACCAATTTTGAGGTGTGTGTGAATTGGTGACTTCCGATCAATCCGCTGACGGTTTCTTGAGCTGATTTGCGATCGCATGCAGAAGACCGATCAGTGCCCGGCGTTGATCTCGCGAAATAGTTCGGGAGGGCATCGAGACATCGTGAGGCTTGTGCGGTTCCGCAGGAGCGGACGCCTGGCCTCCCGGTCGCCATCGGTTGCGTCGTGCGTACGGCCGGGCGAGAGACTCGGTCATGTCTCTGGCTCTTCTCGTTGCCGTGCTCGCTGCCGCCGCGCCGCTGCTGGCCCGCGGGTCCGAGGACTGGTTTGGCCTCGCGCCCTGCGAACTCTGCCTCTGGCAGCGCTGGCCCTACTGGGTCGCCGCGGGGCTGGCGGTGCTGGCGGCCGCCATCGCCCCGGCGCGGCGGCCCCTGCTGGCGCTGGCCGGTATCGCGGTGCTGGTCTCCGGCGCCATCGGCGCCTTCCATGTCGGCGTGGAGCAGCACTGGTGGCCGTCCCCCCTGCCGGGGTGCCAGGCGCCGCGCATCGCCGGGCCGGGCGCCTCGCTGGACGACCTGATGGCGAGCCTCGCGCCGTCGCCGACCAAGCCCTGCGACGCGCCGAACTACCTGATCCCCGGCCTGCCGGTCTCGATCCCCGCCTTCAACCTGCTCTACGCCCTTGGCCTCGGCGGCCTCGCCCTTACCTGGGCGCTGAGACGAAGGGACCTCCCATGACCATGAAGACCCCGCGCCGCCTGGTGGAGCGCGTGATCCGCGTCGACCATGCCGGCGAATACGGCGCCCAGCGCATCTATGCGGGGCAGCTTGCCGTGCTCGGCCGCAGCCGCCACGCGCCGGTGCTGCGCCACATGAAGGCGCAGGAGGAGGCGCATCTCGCCACCTTCTCGACGCTGATCGCGCAGCGCCGGGTGCGCCCGACCGCCATGCTGCCCTTCTGGCACCTCGCCGGCTTCGCCCTCGGCGCCGGCACCGCTCTGCTGGGGGAGCGCGCCGCCATGGCCTGCACCGTGGCGGTGGAGGAGGCGATCGACGAGCACTACCAGGCCCAGGAAGCAGCGCTGGGCGAGGACGAGGCGCCACTGCGCGCCGACATCGCCCGGTTCCGTGCCGAGGAGCTGGAGCACCGCGACATCGGCCTCGCCAACGAGGCCGAGCAGGCGCCGGCCTACCGGCTGCTCAGCGCCGCCATCAAGGCCGGCTGCAAGGCCGCCATCCGCATCAGCGAACGCATATAGGGGACGCGTGATGACCAACCTGCCGCTGCCGGAAGCCGATGCCGCCACCACGGCGAGCGTGAAGGACTGGCTCGACCGCTTCGCCGCCTGCGTGCGGGATGTGGACTACAAGGCCGCCTACCCCTTCTGGCACGACGGCATCGTCATCTTCGGCACCTACCAGGAGCTGGTGCGCAGCCGGCAGGCCTGGACCGATACGCAGTGGGACAATGTCTGGCCGCGGACCGAGGGCTTCACCTTCGACCTCGCCAACACCCTCGTGCTCGCCTCCCCCGACGGCGCGATGGCGGTGGCGGTGACGCCCTGGGACAGCACCGGGTTCCACCCGGACGGGACCAGGTTCCCCCGCCCGGGCCGCGCGACCATCGTGCTGGCGAAGCAGCCCGACGGGCGCTGGGTGGGGGTACATTCGCACATGTCGCTGCAGCGCGGCGTGCCGCAGGACAGCCACGGCAAGCGGGCGGTGAAGGCGCGCTGAGAGGCGCGCCCCGGATCAACGGGCCGGCGGCACCGCTCGCGGCCGGACGACGTTGCTGGCGAGGCCGAGCCTCTCCAGCAGCCGGATGGCCTGGAACACCCCGTCCCACTCGTACCACCGGTGCCCATGCGCGGCGGAACGCGGGTCGGCATGGTGGTTGTTGTGCCACCCCTCGCCGCTGGTGATCACCGCAACGAAGGCGTTGTTGCGGCTGTCGTCCTCGGTCTCGTAGTTGCGGTAGCCCCAGAGGTGCGCCAGCGAGTTCACCGACCAGGTGATGTGCCAGACCAGCACGGTGCGCACGAACACGCCCCAGACCAGCAGGCTGGCGCCGAACTGCATGGCCTCCATCCAGGTGCCGCCCATCGCCAGTGAGGCCAGGAACCCGGCCGCGTAGAACACCGCCCAGGAGGCCAGGTTGATCGGCAGGTAGTAGCGCTCCAGCCGGCGCTGGAAGCGATCGCGCACGATGTCCTTGGCATAGCGGTCATAGATGCCGAGACGGGAGAGGTCCTCGTTCTCCACCAGCATCCAACCGACATGGCCCCAGAAGAAGCTGACCAGCGGGCTGTGCGGGTCGGGCCGCTCGTCGGAATGCTCGTGGTGGCGGCGGTGCACGGCGACCCAGCGCGCCGGCGCATCCTGCGCGCAGCAGACGCCTAGGATGGCCAGCACCACCTCCACCGGACGCGTCACAACCAGGCCGCGATGCGTCAGCAACCGGTGGTAGTACAGGTTGATCCCCAGCGTGCCGAAGACATAGAGGCCGAGGAAGGCCAGCACCACGCCGGTCCAGCTGAAGAACCACGGAAGGAACGCCAGCAGCGCCACCAGGTGGTAGCCACCGATCGCGGCCGCGTAGCTCCAGAGGATGCGGGGCGGCTGCGCTGAGGTCGGGCGTTCCAACCGGCGACGGGCACCGGTCGCGGCTGGAACCGAGGCGTCGGGCAGCGGGGCGCCCGGCGCAGCGGGAGGCGCCGGGGGGACGGCGAGGTTTGTATCTGGCATCGATTTCGCCGTGATTGTGACCGGCCTATTACCACACCGCGGCCCAGGGCGCAGCCCCGCCCGGGGCTGTGGCCCGCCGGGCGCTGGCTCGGTAAAGACCGGGCTGGGGAGGACCACCGCCATGCCCGTCGATCCGCAGATCGCCGCCCTACTGGAAGCCGGGCGCATCGCGCCCCAGACCCATACCCTCTCCGTTGCCGACGCCCGGGTGCAGTACGAAGCGCGCATCGCCGTCATGGCGCCGCCGGCCGCCGTCGCGCGGGTGGAGGAGCGCATCATGGAAGGCCCCGGCGGTCCGATGCGCATCCGGGTCTACACCCCAGACGGCACCGGGCCCTTCCCGCTGCTGGTCTTCTTCCACGGCTCCGGCTTCGTGCTGTGCAGCCTGGATACGCATGACGGGATCTGCCGCAACCTCTGCGCCGGGGCGGGCTGCGTGGTGGCCTCCGTCGACTACCGCCTGGCGCCGGAGCATCCCTTCCCCGCGGCGCCGGAGTACTGCCTCGCGGCGACGCGCTGGTGCGCCGCGAATGCGGCGGCGCTGGGGGCCGATCCCGCGCGCATCGTGGTGGGCGGCGACAGCGCCGGCGGGAACCTCGCCGCGGTGACGGCGCTGCGCGTGCGCGACGAGGGCGGGCCGGCGCTGATGGGGCAGTTGCTGCTGTATCCGGTGACGGATTTCCACACGCCGGGCTGGCCCAGCTATGTCGAGAACGCGGAGGGCTACGGCCTCGGCCGCGCCACGATGGAATGGTTCTGGGG
>JAIYAI010000056.1 GCA_027489135.1 Acetobacteraceae bacterium | reverse complement strand
TGGCCGGCTTCGGCGATGCGCATGGCAAGCCGCGGCGTCGTGACGCTGCGGATAACCGTGCCCGGCGCGGGCGGGAACCAGCCGCTCATCCGCGCCACCAGCGCCGCGCCGCGGCCTCCGCCGCCACCACCACGGCGTAGAGCGCGAAGCCGACCAGGCACAGCGCGAAGAGCGCCGCGAAGATGCCCGCCGTATCCGCCTTCGAACTGGCGTGCAGGATGAAGAAGCCGATGCCGGCGCGGGCCGTGACGAATTCGCCCACCACGATGCCGATGACAGCCATGGTGGAGGCAACCTTCAGCCCGCTGAACAGGTAGGGCAGCGTGAAGGGCACACGCACCGCCAGGAAGGTCTGCACCGGCGTCGCACAGATGGCGCGGCAGAGTTGCAGGATCTGCCGGTCCGCACGCGCCAGCCCCTCGATGCAGGCGATCGCCACCGGAAACAGGCTGACGAAGACCGCGAAGGTGACGCGGGACGGGGACCCGATGCCCATCCAGATGACGAAGAGCGGCGCGAGGGCGATCTTCGGGATCACCTGAAACAGCACGAGGTTGGGATAGAGCGCCTCCCGCAGCAGCGCGGAGGCCGAGATCAGCAGCGCGATGGCGATCCCGGAGGCCGCGGCGATGCCGAAGGCCAGCACCACGTCGCCGCCGGTCACCAGCGCATGCCGCAGCAGGTCCGGCGCCGCGGCGACCAGGCGCGAAAGGATCGCGGCGGGCGAGGGCAGCAGCACCTCCGGCACGCCGGTGATCGCCGTCGCCGCCTGCCAGGCGCAGAGCACCAGGATACCGACGCCGGCAGGCAGCAGCACGCGCAGCGCGGCGTCGCGGTCCTCGGCGGCGGCGGTCGCGGTGCGGGTGGTCATTCCGCCGCCATCTCCGGCACCGGCGCCGGCGCGGCGCGGCCCGGCCGCGGCGGCTCGATCAGCCCGCGGAGATGGCCGCAGATGCGGTTGAACTCGACCGATTCCTGGATGCCAGGCGGGCGCGGCCGGGCGAAGGGGATCGCCAGGTCCTCGACGATCCGGGCGGGACGGCGCGTCATCACCAGCACACGGTCGGCCAGGAAGACCGCCTCGCGGATCGAGTGCGTGACGAAGAGCGCGGTCTTCACCTGCGTCTCCCAGATCGCCAGCAGCGCCTCGTTCATCTCGTCGCGGGTGATGGCGTCGAGCGCGGAGAAGGGCTCGTCCATCAGCAGGATATCGGGGTCCGTGACCAGGGCGCGGCAGATCGCGGTGCGCTGGCGCATGCCGCCCGAAAGCTCATGCGGCCGCTTGCCCTCGAAGCCCTTGAGGCCGACGAGCTCGATCAGCTCCTGCGCATGGCGGCGCGCCTTGGCCATGTCGCGGCCCTGGATCTTCGCGGGGAAGAGGACATTGTCCAGCACCGTCTTCCAGGGCAGCAGGGTGCTGTCCTGGAACATGATCCCCGTGGTCGGGCGCGGCCCCGTCACCGGCCTGCCATCCAGCAGGATGCTGCCCTCGGTGATGGTCTCGAGACCGGCGCACATCATCAGCAGCGTCGACTTGCCGCAGCCCGAGGGGCCGAGGATGGCGATGAACTCGCCCTTCTTCGCGGTGAAGGAGACGCCGGCGACGGCCTCGATCCGGTCGGTGCGCGTCTCGTAGATCTTGCGGACATGGGTGGCGTGGATGGTGCCGTCGGTCATGGCGAGCCCCTCAGGCCAGGATGGCGGCGAATTCGCGGGAAGCGGCGTCGGCGCCGGACCATTCGGGCCCGCTCAGCGTCACGCCGCCGACGAAGGCGTTGGTGGTGGTCGCCGCGCGCTCGGGCCGCACATCGCCCGGCGCGGCGACGAACTCCATCACCAGGTCGGTCATCGCGTCCCAGGCATCGTCGGGCGTCACGCCCAGACCGCCCTGGCGCGGCGGCCCGGCGATAACGGTGCGGCGGAAGATGCCGAGGCCGATCCGCACCTGCTCCCGCGCGCCCGGCGCGAGTCCGGCCTCGGGCACGGCGGCGAAGAAGAGGCGCATCGCCTCCTCCGGCTCCAGCATCACCAGGCGGATCGCCTTCAGCAGCGCCGTCGCCATGCCCTGGCAGGTCGCGGGGTCGCTGCGGAAGCGCGCCTGCTGGGTCAGCAGGGCATTCGAGTAGAGCGGCAGGCCGGCGGCGCTGAACATCATGTAGCGCGCCGGGTAGTTCAGCGCGCCGAAGGTCGGCGCCATGGAGATGACGAAGCCGGAGATGGCATCCGCCTGCTTCTCCATCAGCAGGCGCTGGCGCAGGTTCGGATCCACGGTGACCAGCTTCACCTGGCCGAGATCGAGCCCCGCGCGCTTCGCCCAGGCCGGCAGGAAGGGATACTCGCCCGAGGTGATGGTGCCGGCCAGCGTCCGCCCCGCGAGGTCGGCCGGCGTGCGGATCGGCCCGTCCTTGGGCACGGCAATGCCCATGGTCGCGTCATAGGCAAGCGTGGCGAGGGAGATCAGCGGCAGGCCCTTGGCCATCTGCTGAATGGCAGCCGACGGCGCGGCGATGCCGAAGTCGAAACGCCCCGCACCCACCGCCTGCGCCGCGGCGACCGAGCCGAAGCCGCGGCTGATCGTCACGTCGAGCCCGGCCTCGGCGAAGTAGCCGCGGGCCTTGGCGACATGGGCGAAGAGGTTGGATCCCTCGGCGAGCCAGGGCAGGGTCAGGCTGACCGGCTTCAGCGGATGTGCCTGCCCCTGGGCGCGGGCGCCGCGCACGACCAGCGGCGTGGCGAGCGCGAACAGCGCGGCGCGGCGTCCGAGGGTCGAGGCTCTGCGCGGAGACGTCATGCGCCCGGAGGTTAGCAAGCGCTGTGCCGTGGCCGGGCGCGTCGCGCGTGGCCCCACGCGGCGCCACCTGCATCGGCGCTGCGCAGCGCCGCATCATCGGGCAGACTTATCGATAACTATCGTCCCGCATTGCGCGCCCTGCGACTCACGGCCACCCTGCCGCGACGCAGGAGCACCCCGCATGACCGACTGGCCCCAGCCCCTCGACGGCAACGTCACGCCCCGCTTCGCCGGCCCTGCCACCTTCATGAGGCTGCCGATCGTCGAAGATGCGACACAGCTCGACATCGCGCTGCTCGGCGTGCCCTTCGACCTCGGCACCACCAACCGCGCCGGCGCCCGCCACGGCCCGCGCGAGATCCGCAACATGTCGAGCATCATCCGCCGCGTGCACCCCGTCACGCGGATCGAGCCCTGCCGGCTCTGTCGCGTCGCCGACGCGGGGGACACGCCGACCAACCCCGCCGACCTGATGGCCTCCCTGGCGATGATCACGGACAGGGTGGCGGAGATCCGCGGCGCCGGCGCCTGGACCCTGGCGCTGGGCGGCGACCATCTCATCTCCCTGCCCATCCTGCGCGGCATCGCGCGTGCGGCGCCGCAGCTTGGCCCGCTCGGCATTGTGCATTTCGATGCCCATTCCGACACCAATGACAGCTATTTCGGCGGCATGCGCTTCACCCATGGCACGCCCTTCCGCC
>JAIYAI010000668.1 GCA_027489135.1 Acetobacteraceae bacterium | reverse complement strand
CTTAGGGCAGCCCGGCGCCGGCCGGAACATGGCCACTTTGACCCCGGCGCCCCCGGGGCATCCCGCCGGCATGGCTGGCCTCCGGGCGCGCAATTGCATCGATCGGTTCAGCCCTTATGCTACGGCGCACGTAAGGGATATCGTCTGGATCGCTCGTCCGCCGTCGTGGCATGGAGCGGAAGCATGGCTGGTCATTTCCCGGAGCATGCCCCGCACGACCCTCCGTCCGGCGTGGCGGAGCGGGCCTCACCGGGGCCGCGACGGTTCCGCCCCGCGCTCCTCGATGTCACGCGGACCGGCAGCCCCGCCGGGGACGGCTTCGCGATCGCGCTGCGCAGCCTGACCGCACGCGGACCCGTGCCTGGCCCCAGCGTCGCGGCGACGCCCGCCCCGGGCGAGCGAGAGGACCCGGTCCGCTTTGCCTCCGAGACCGAGGCGGTGATCCTGGTCACCCGCGAGCAGGGCATGCGCCTGCTGGCCGACTTGGCCGCGGCGATGGGGATGATGGCCGCCCCGCCCGCGACGCCGGCTCCCGACCTGTCGCGATCGGCCGCGGAATCCCCACCCGGGCCGCCGGGGGCACCCGCGGCATCACCGCCCGGGCCGCCGTGGGTACCCGCGGCATCGCCGCCCGGGCCGCCAGGGGCGCCCGCGGCGCCGATGTCCGACCGGTCCGCCACGCCAGTCGATCTGGAAGCGCGGATCGCAGCCCCCATGGTCGCAGCCGATGGACCCGCGGCAGGCGCCGCGAAGCCGGCGGCCGGACCGGCCCGGTTCGGCCAGCAGCCCCTCTTCCAGCCCGATGCGGCGCACGCCGGCGATGCCCCGCCGCGGCGGGCCTTCGGCAAGCGCGTCCTCGATCCCCTGGGCATGCCGGCATCGCAGGACCTGCCGCCAGGTGGCGCTGCCCGGCCTGTCGACGCGCCGCCCGTGGTGGGCCGGCCGCGTATCGCGGGCCTCGTCATCGCAGCCCTGCTGCTGACCGGCGCGATGGTCGCCGGCGCCTGGCTCGCAGGGCCCGTCCTGACGCCCATCGCCGAGCGGCTGGGCCTGGCCGCCGAGCCGGCGCGGCTGGCGCTGGACCCGGCCGCGTCCGAAGCGGCTCCGGCGGAACCACCGCGGGAGGAAGCCTCCCTTGCGCCGCCACCCGCCTTTCCCGGTGCGGCCGTGGTGCCGGCGGTCGCCGTGGCCCCGGCGCCACCCCATGCCCAGGCGCCCGGCCAGGACATCGACCAGGACGCCGGACAGCCCTTGTCTCCACCGCTCACCGCCGCGACGCAGGACCAGTCCGCGTCGGCGCCAGGCCTGCCGCAGGACGGGAGCGCGGCGGGATCGCCGCCCGCCGCCACCGCCGCGCCGGCGCCGCGCCTGCTCCTGCGCGTCCGATCGGACAGCTGGGTCCAGGTGCGTGACGGTCGCGGCGAGATCCTGCTCGCGCGGATGATGCGGGCGGGCGAGGAGTGGGTTCCGCCGGCCACGGGCGGCCTCCGTCTCACGACCGGCAATGCGGCGGGCACCGAAATCGTCGTCGATGGCGTGGCGCTGCCGCCGCTGGGGCCGGCCGGCCAGGTGCGGCGCGATGTTCCGCTGGAACCGAGACGCCCCTGACGTGCCATGCCGGGGCTGTTGCCGCCGGTCGCACCAGGCCCCATCTCCTGCGCCCGATCAAGGAGGGACCCTGCCATGCCCGCACCCCAGCCCGAGGCCGACCTCTCCGGCGGCGCCGCCGGCGCGCTCGATGCCGCGACGCGTGAGCGGATCGAGGCCGCCGCCTTCCGCAAGCTGGTCGAACATCTGCGCAGCCGCACCGACGTGCAGAACATCGATCTGATGAACCTGTCGGGATTCTGCCGCAACTGCCTCTCCCGCTGGTGGCAGGAGGCTGCCGGGGATGCCGGCGTCGCGGTCGAGACGCCGGCGGCGCGCGAGGTGATCTACGGCATGCCCTACAAGGACTGGCAGGCGCAGCACCAGGTCGAGGCGAGCGCCGAGCAGAAGGCGAAGTTCGCGCAGTCCAACCCGGGCCACTGAGCCGGCGCGCGACGGGCCGATTGCGGCCACCGAGTTGCTGATGCCGGGTGGGGTCGCTAACACCCGCCTCAACACCGGAGGCGGGTCGCCAACACCCCGCTTCCACATCGGGGCCGGGTCGCCGACACCCGCCTCCATATCGGGGGCGGGTCACTGGCACCCCCTCACATCTGGCGCGGGGGATGAGCGAGACCGTGGCGACGAGACCCGCGAAGACCGAGAGCACCGACGTCGGCGGCATCGCCGCGGACCGCCTGCGCTCCATCATCGAGCGCATCGAGCGGCTCGAGGAGGAGCGCAAGGCGCTCGCCAACGACATCAAGGACATCTACGCGGAGGCGAAGTCCGCCGGTTTCGAGGTGAAGGTGATCCGGCAGATCATCTCCATCCGGAAGAAGGAACCCGCCGAGGTGGAGGAGCAGGAGACGCTGCTCGAACTCTATCGCCGCGCCTTGGGAATGTGACGGCCATGGGCGAGTTCGCGCAGCCTGAATCGATCGCAAGCTGGCACGCCCACATCTACTACGACCCGGCCTCCACGAAGGAGGTCGCGGCGCGCGTGCGGGAGGGGATCGCAGCCGCTTTCCCCGACGCGGTGCTCGGCCGCTGGCACGACGTGAAGGTCGGGCCGCATCCGACGGCCATGTACCAAGTCGCCTTCCCGCCCGCGCTGTGGAACCGCCTGGTGCCCTGGCTGGCGCTGAACCGCGCCGGGCTGACGGTGCTTGTGCACCCGGAGACGGGACGGCAGAAGGCTGACCACCTGCATCATGCCCTGTGGATGGGCGCGGTGCTGCCGCTGGATGCAAGCGTGCTGCCGGACTGAGGTTTTCCGCGCCGCGCGCGCCTTGACGCTGCACCAACGCGGCCGGAGCCTGCCGGCATGATCACGCGACGCCTCGTCCTCGCCATGCCGGCCGCTCTGGCAACGCCGGCCCTCGCCCAGGCCCCCTGGCCGGACCGGCCGATCCGCTACGTCGTGCCCTGGCCGCCGGGTGGCCTGAACGACATGCTGGCGCGTCATTTCAATGACCGCGTCGGTCAGCGCCTCGGTCGCGTCATCGTCAACGACTTCAAGGCCGGGGCCGGCGGGCGCGTCGGCGTCGCGGAGATCGCCCGCGCCCAGCCCGACGGCTACACCATCGGCATGGGCAATCTCGGCCCGCTGACCATCTTTCCGCAGTTGTTTCCGGACCTGCAGTACGACGTCGCGCGGGATCTCGCGCCGGTGGTGATGTTCTGTGCCTCGCCGCTGGTGCTGGTGGTCAACAGGGACCTGCCGGTGACCTCGGTCGCTGACCTGATCGCGCTGGCCAAGGCGCGGCCGGGCCGGCTCACCTACGGCTCCATCGGCATCGGTTCCGCCCAGCACCTGATCTTCGAGATGTTCGCCGAGACCGACGGCATCCGCATGGAGCACATCCCCTATCGCGGCGCCGGCGACAGCCAGCTGGCGCTGATCGGCAACGACATCCAGGCGATGTTCGAGACGCTGCCGACGGCGCTGCCGATGATCCGCGACGGGCGCGTCCGCGCGCTCGCCGTCACCACACCGTCGCGCGTGCCGCAGCTGCCGGACCTGCCGACGCTGGCTGAGGCCGGGCAGACGGGCATCGAGGTCGTCACCTGGTACGGCACCATCGCCCCGGCGCGCACGCCGGATGCCATCCTCGACCGGCTGCACGACGCATACGTGGCGGTGTCGCACCTGCCGGAGACGAAGGCGCTGCTCGACGCGCAGGGGCTGATCTTCCTGCCCAACACGCGGGCGGAGTTCACCGCGCGCATCGCCGCCGAGGGCGCGCGCTGGAAGAAGCTGATCACGGACCGCAACATCCGCGTCACCTGATCAGATCAGGCCGAGCGCCCGCCAGGCCGGGCCGCGCTCGGTGACCGCCGTGGCGACCTGCTCCGTCGTCCAGGCCAGTTCCTCCGCGCCCGGCGCCGCGGCGAGGATGCGTGCCGCGATGGCGGCAGGATCCGGCACATCCTGGCCCGCTGCCGCGGCATCGAACAGCGCCAGCAGCGTGGCCAGGTCCACCGGGTGCAGCGGCAGCCCCGCGCCCAGCATCGGCGCGGCGGCCGGCAACTGGCCCCCGGCCGCGAGCGCATCAGCGCCGAAGCGCCGCAGCAGGACCCGGTTGAAGTACTGCGCTCGCGCCCGCAGCGCCGGGTCCGGGTCGCGCCGCCAGACCGGGGCGGCGACCCCGCTGCCGGCGAAGACCATCAGCAATTCGCCCGGCGTCACATCCTGCATGCCAGGCAGGGCACAGAGTTCGGCGATGCTGCGCGGCGCCGCGGCCAGGGCGTCGAGGGTGGTGCGGGTCACCGCCGACGGCAGTTCCGCCACGCGGCCCGGCAGGCGCCAGACCACCGTGCCGTCCGGCGGCAGGCGGCGCAGCGCCAGCACCACGTTCCGCACCGCCGGCAGCACCTCGGCCTTGCGTGCGCCGCGCACGAAAACGTCGATGCGCAGGGCCGGCGGCACGAAGAGATCGCGCAGGAACACGCCATCGAGGTCCGGCGGCGCGGCGTCGACCGCCGCGCGCTGCCGG
>JAIYAI010000193.1 GCA_027489135.1 Acetobacteraceae bacterium | reverse complement strand
GGCGACCGTCATGCGCGGGTCGAGGCTGGCGAAGGGGTCCTGGAAGATCATCTGCATGGCGCGCCGGCGCGCCCGCAGCGCCGACGCGGAAAGCCGCCCGAGATCCTCGCCCTCGAACCGCACCGTCCCCGAATCCGCCTCGAGCAGCCGCAGCGCGAGGCGGGCGAGGGTGGACTTGCCGCAGCCGCTCTCGCCCACGATGGCCAGCACCTCGCCGCGTGCGACGGAGAGGCTGACGCCGTCGACCGCCCGCACCGCGCCGCGCGAGCGGCCGAGCGCGTCGCGGACGGGAAAGTGCCGGCGGACCTCGGTCAATTCCAGGATCGGCACCGTCATGCGGTCAGGACCTGATCGAGCGGCGCGCGCCAGCAGGCTGCCGCATGACCCGGCGTCACGGCCGCAAGCGGCGGCGCCTCCGCGGTGCAGCGGGCGATGCGGAAGGGGCAGCGCGGGGCGAAGCGGCAGCCCGGCGGCGGGCTGCGGAGGTCCGGCACCGTGCCCTCGATGCTGGCCAGCCGCGCACCCCGCACCGCGAGGCTCGGCCGGGCGCCGAGCAGCCCGACCGTGTAGGGATGCTCGGGCCGGGCGAAGAGGTCCGCGGTCGCCGCCTGCTCCACCACGCGCCCCGCATACATCACCGCCACGGCATCGGCATGGTCGGCGACCACGCCGAGGTCATGCGTGATCAGCACCACGGCCGCCCCGGTCTCCGCCTTCAGCGCGTCGAGCAGCGCCAGGATCTCCGCCTGCACCGTGACGTCGAGCGCCGTGGTCGGCTCGTCCGCGATCAACAGCCTGGGCCGGCAGGCCAGCGCCATGGCGATCATGACGCGCTGGCGCATGCCGCCCGACATCTGGTGCGGATACTGCCGCGCCCGCCGCGCCGCGTCCGGGATGCGCACGCGGGCCAGCATCTCCACCGCCGCCGCCTCGGCCGCCTGCGTCGTCATCCCGGCATGGGCGGTCAACGCCTCCGCCACCTGGTGGCCGACGGTGAAGGCCGGGTTCAGGCTGGTCATCGGCTCCTGGAAGATCATCGCCATGTCGCGGCCGCGGCGCTGGCGCAGCGCCTCGGGCGAGAGCGTGGTCAACTCCTCGCCCAGCAGCCGGATCGAGCCCTCGACCCGCGTCCCCGTCGGCAACAGGCCCATGGTGGCGAAGGCGGAGACCGACTTGCCGCAGCCGCTCTCCCCCACGATCGCCAGGGTCTTCCCCGCGGGCACCGCGAACGAGACACCATCCACGGCCTGCAGCCGGGCGAAGCCGATGCGCAACCCCTCCACCGCGAGGACAGGGTCGTTCATCGCGCCGCTGCCAGCCGCGCTGTCAGCACGCGGTCGATCACCGCGCGGTCCAGCACGCCGGGATGGTCGCGCCCGGGCAGCAGGCTGCGGAAATGCACGAAGCGCCGCAGCGCCACGCCGTGCAGGCGGCGCAGCTCCGATAGCGGGTCGGGGTGATCGTCCACGCGCAGGTCGAGATCGGGATAGGGGTCCCGCCCGCTGACCTGCAGCGCGGCGGACTGCCGGCCCCGCTTGTCGCCGCCGGCGGCCTGCCCGGCTTCCAGCGCCAGGATCAGCCGTTCCGAGAGGCGCCGTCCTGCGGTGGCGATGAAGGCCTCCAGTGTTGCCGCGATGACCTCCGGCCCCGCCAGCATGTTGCCGGCGACGGACACGTCCTCGGCCGCGTCATGCCCGCACCACGGTATGCAGGCCGGGCCGGTGTGCCGCGCGCTCCGACCATCGGCGGCCAGCACATGCGCCTGGCGCTGGTCCCTTCCCGGATCGGCGGCGATCAGCGCGGCGAGGGCGGCCTCCGGCGCCTCGCCTGCCCGCAGCCTGGCCAAGGCGTCCGGGGCGATCAGGGGGTTGGCCAGCGCCTGGCTCGCGGCGGCGCCGACACCGCCCTCGGTCGCGGGGCAGAGCAGTCCGACGGCGAAGTTGCGCGTGGTGACGGCGACGCCGACCTCGCCGGTGGCGGGGTCGCGCGCGAGGATCGACCATGTCATCGCGCATCACTGCCATGACCCGCGCGCAAGGCAAGGGCCGATGCTGCAATGCGGCGTGGCTTTCCTCCTCGGCTTGCCCATCGATGGCGCGGCACCCCAGCCCCTGCGGGTATCTGGCCCGGCGGACCTGGACGGACCGGTGTTCCCGTTCTCGGCCTGCGCTGGCGATGTTCCCGAACACCGGCGCGGTGACGGCGTCCGCGGACGTGTCGCGCCGGGAGCACCCGATGGGCCTGCGAAGTTCGTCGTGGGCTCACCCGCGAACGGAGCGGATCAGCAGGCCACTGAAACCATGGGTGAGTATCCCGATTCCGAAATCCGCAGGACTTCGGACTCGGGACACTAGGCAGCGGCCGCCATGTCGGCATGGCGCGCGACCGTGGCCGCGATGCGGGCGCGCGTCGCTTCATCCGCATCGAAGCGGAGGCGCAGGGTCTCGGCGCCGGACTCGATCACGTTCCCGGAGACGGTCAGGCCTAGGGACGGGATCTCCACGGTGATGCGGGCGCGTGACGGCCGCAGCCCCGGGCCCGGTGCGAAGGCGGCGCCGCCGGCAGAAAGGTCGCGCAACCTCGTGGCATGCCGCGTGCCGTCGTCCTCGACGAGGGTCGCCGGCAACTCGATCGCGGCGCGCTGGTGGAAACGGCGATCCACTTCCTGCGTGGCGGTGCGCACGGTTCGGACCAGCGCAGCGCGAAGCTCCTTGACGGCGGCGGCGGCACCTTCGGCCTGGCCCCGCACGCGGGCTGCCGCGTCTCCCGTGTGGGACGCCTCGCCGGCCACGGACGCGATGCGGCCCGAGACCTGCTGGCTGGCCTGCGCCGCGCGCGCAACGGCCTGGGCAATCTCCGACGTGGCGGCGTCCTGCTGGCTCATTGCCTCCCCGATGCCGGCCGCAATGCCGTCGAGCGCGGCGATGGTCACACCGATCCCCTGCATGACCGCGACCGCCTCCTGCGTCGCGGCGTTGATCTCGGCGAGGCGACGGCCGATCTCCTCCGTGCTGCGCGCCGTCTGCGCGGCAAGCGCCTTCACCTCGCCCGCCACGACCGCGAAGCCCTTGCCCGCTTCGCCGGCCCGCGCGGCCTCGATGGTGGCATTCAGGGCGAGCAGGTTGGTCTGGCCGGCGATGTCGTTGATCAGCCGTGCGACGGCGTCGATCCGGGCCACCGATCCGGCGAGCCCATCGATCGTCCGCGTGCCGGCCTCCGTGCGG
>JAIYAI010000307.1 GCA_027489135.1 Acetobacteraceae bacterium | reverse complement strand
GCCTGGTCGGCGATGCTGCGCGTGATCGCCTGGCGGATCCACCAGGTGGCATAGGTGCTGAACTTGTATCCGCGGCGATACTCGAACTTGTCGACCGCCTTCATCAGGCCGATGTTGCCCTCCTGGATCAGGTCCAGGAACTGCAGGCCGCGGTTGGTGTACTTCTTGGCGATGGAGATGACGAGGCGAAGGTTGGCCTCGATCATCTCCTTCTTCGCGACGGTCATGTCGCGCTCGCCGCGCGAGACCGTGGCATAGACGCGGCGGAACTCGGCCAGCGGCAGGCCGGTCTCGGTCGCGGTCGTGCCGATCTGGGTGCGGATCGCCTCGACCTCGTCGCGGGACCGCTCGATGAAGGCCTTCCAGCCCTTGCCCGGCAGCTTTTCCAGGCGGTCGAACCAGCCGGGGTCCAGCTCGGCGCCACGCCAGTGCTGCAGGAACTCCTCGCGCTTGATCTTGCTCGCCTCGGCGGCGCGGAGGATCTGGCCCTCCAGCGTGTTGAGCTTGCGGTTGAGCCCCTTCAGCTCGCCGACCAGCTCCTCGATCCGATTGTTGTGGAGATGGACCTTCTCGACCAGCGCGACCAGCTCGGCCCGCGCCTTCTCGTAGGTCTTCTCGCTGCGATCGGAGAGGTCGGCGCCACTGGTGTAGGCCTCCATTCGCCTGCCGGAGAGCTTCATCAGCTTCTCGTGCAGATCCTCGATCGCCTCGAAGGCGGCGAGCGCCTCGGGCTTCAGCTTCTCCTCGAGCGCGGAGAGGGAAAGCCCGGCCCCCTCGCCCTCCTCGCCGTCCTCGCCCTCTTCCTCGGCGCCGGCTTCGGCCTCCGGCTCGGCACCGTTGGCGCCAGGCCCATTCACGCCCGCGCCGTTCGCGCCGGCCACGGCGTCGGGGCTGTCGGCATTGTTCGTCGCTTCGAGATCGATGACGTCGCGCAGCAGCATGCGGCCGTCCTTGACGGCATCATGCCAGGCGATGATGGCCTTGAAGGTCAGCGGGCTCTCGCAGAGCCCGCCGATCATCATGTCGCGGCCGGCCTCGATCCGCTTGGCGATGGCGATCTCGCCCTCGCGCGAGAGCAGTTCGACGCTGCCCATCTCCCGCAGGTACATGCGGACCGGGTCGTCGGTGCGGCCGGCGCTCTCGGCATCGACGTTGCCGGAGGCTTCCTCCTCCTCCTCGGCGCCGTCCTCGCCATCGCCCTTGGGGCTTGCGGGCTTGGCGGTGGCCTCGCCGTCCTCGCCTTCCTCGTTGTCGACGAGGCTGATGCCGTTGTCGTTCAGCCAGGCCAGCGTGTCCTCGATGAATTCGGAGGAGACCTGGCCATCCGGGAGGGCAGCGTTCAGCTCATCAGCGGTGACGTAGCCGCGCTCCTTGCCCCGGGCGAAGAGCTTCTTCACCGCGGCGGACTGCAGGTCGAGGAGCACCCCCTCGACCGCCTCCTCGCGGCTCTCCATCGTCTCGGCGCCGTTCGCGGCCTTGGCTGCCATTCACTGCTCCATCACGTCAGGACCAGCCGGGGAGACTGGGCGGCGCCGACACGCGCACGACCGAAGAGATCTTCCCCTATCCTATGGCGCGTGCCCGGCATCGGACCCATCGTCGCCGCTTCCGCCGGCCCGAAACATGGCTAGCGCCTCGGAGAGGCGGATCAGCCGCTGCTGGACCTGCGGGTCGTTGGTTTCGGCCAGCATCCTCAGCGCCTCCGCGCGGTCGGCGATCAACTCCGCCTCCCCACGCAGCAGCCCGAAGAAGTGCCAGAACCCATCGAGCGCCTCCATCGGCTGAGCGTCCGGCAAAGCGGCATCGCACAGCCCGTCACGTCGCGTGGCCCAGCGAACGGAGTCCTCCAGACCACACTGGTTGAGTTGGGCCAACAAGCCTTGCGAGTCAAGCGGATCAGCCATGCCGAGCCATGCGATCATGGCGTCGCGCAACACCGCGCAGGAACCTTCGGGAAGGTCGAGCGCCATGAACGCTTCCTCAACCTCTCCGAGCAACATCGGATGGCGCAGCAGGATGGCGATCAGGTTGCGCGCGCGCTCCTCTCGCTGCCACGCGGCATCCACCGCCCGGCGGACCAGACGCAGCGGCGCCCCCTGGCGCTGCCCGCCCCGCGCGGCGCCGCGCGCGCCCGAGGCCTCGCGCGGCGGCAGGCGGCCGGCCTGGTAGAATCGGTCGAGCAGCACGCGCCGGTATTCCGCGGCCAGCGCCTTGTCCGGGATCAGCGCCGCGGCGTTGGTCAGGCGGTGCCGCAGCGCCGTCCGCTGTTCCGGCGTCGCCCGTGCAGGCACCCCCTCCGCCACCAGGTCATACAGCGCCGCGCCGAGCGGTCGCGCTGCATCCAGCACGCCCTGGAAGGCCGCCGGGCCGCCCTTGACCACGAGCGTGTCCGGATCCTCGCCGCCGGGTAGCGTCGCCAGCTTCAGGCTCCGCTCCGGCGACAGCATCGGCAGCGCGATCTCCGCCGCCCGCGCGGCGGCGCGCGCGCCCGCGGCGTCGCCGTCGAAGCAGAGCACGGGCTCCGGGCTCAGCTGCCACAGCGCTTCCAGCTGCTCCGCCGTCAGCGCGGTGCCCAAGGGGGCCACTGCGCCCGCGAAGCCGGCCTGGTGCAGCGCGATGACATCCATGTAGCCCTCGACCACCACCACGGTGCCGCCGCGGAAGGCGCCCTCCCGGGCGAGATCCTGGCCGTAGAGGCTCTGACGCTTGCGGAAGAGCGCGGTCTCCGGGCCGTTGACGTATTTCGGCTGGCCGTCGCCCAGGATCCGCCCGCCGAAGCTGATCACCCGGCCACGCCGGTCGCGGATCGGAAACATCACGCGATTGAAGTAGAGATCGACCGCCGCGCCGCCCGGCGCATCCGGGTCGCGCGGCTTCATCAGCCCCGCCTCGACAAGCTGCGCGACCTCGACACCCTCGGCCTTCAGGTCGGCGGCGAGCGCGCCGCGGCCCTCTCCGGACCAGCCGAGGCCGAAGCGCGTGATCGTCTCGTCCGAGAGGCCGCGGCGGCGGAGGTAGTCGAGCGCGGGCTTCCCCTCCGGCAGGAAGAGCCGGCGGCGAAAGGCGGCCTCGGCCAGGGCCAGCACGCCGGTGAGATCGCGCACACGGGCTTCGCGCGCCGCCTGCTGCGGCGTCGCCTTCGGGACCTCCATGCCAGCCTCGGCGGCCAGGCGTTCCACCGCTTCTGGAAAGGCAGCGCCTTCGGCGCGCATCAGGAAGGTGATGGCGTCGCCGTGCGCGCCGCAGCCGAAGCAATGGAAATGGTCGTCATAGACGTAGAAGGACGGCGTCTTCTCGTTGTGGAAGGGGCAGCAACCCTTCCATTGCCGGCCGTTGCGCACGAGCCGTGTGCGTCGCCCGATCAAGGGCGCCAGCGGGGTGCGGACCCGCAACTCGTCGAGAAAGGCGGGGGGCAGGGCCATGGGCCACCGGGTCATAGCCCATGCGCGGCTCCGTCGTCAGCCGCTGGACGACGCGGAAGCGGAACAAGCCAGTTCGCGACTCGATGATCGGAACTGAAGCCGGTATGAATACTATTGGTTGCAAGACTGACAATTCATTCGCGCGTGAGTGAGGCTCCGTGCCCGGCACCGGGCCCCGACCGCCGAGCAGGAGCCCCAGCCATGGCCAGCCTCTTCCAGACCCTTGTCGTCCTCGACACCGTGCCCGGCAGTGCCGTGAGCACCACGCGGTCCGGGCTCGACGTCATCGTCGACCAGATCCTGCTCGACGAGGGTCTGCGCAACAGCATCCCGCGGGAGCAGATCCTGGCGGGCGCCCAGATCGCGAACAGCCTGTCGACCATGATCCTGGACGGCGTCACCAGTCTCGACCTCCTCGCGGACAGCCGCATCGACGTGGCCGACGTGCTGGCGCTGAACGCCTGGTTCCGCGCCACGCCCGCCCGCACCGACGCCTTCGTCGCGCTGCACGGGGACGACGAGAACGGCGAGGAGACCGGCTTCCACCTGGTGCAGGGCGACGGCGCCTGGACCGCGATGCTGGGCCGCAACCTGGTCAACACCGTCGCCGACGGCCTCTACCACATCGGCTTCGAGGTGGTGGACGGACGCTTCCGCAACGAGGACGGCGACGCCAATGCGACGGTCGGGGACGTCGCCGCGTGGCTCGACTACTTCCTGGCCGATCCCTCGAACACGCGCACCGGCCTCGACGCCATCGTCGACACCATCATGACCGACCGCGGCCTCGCCACCTGGACCGACGGTGCGCAGCTGATGGAGGGCGCGCGCGCCGCCAACAGCCTGAACCGGATGATCCTGCAGGGGCTGGAGGCGACGGGTGGCAATGCCGACGGCCGGATCGATGCCGCCGACATCGTGGCGCTGAACGCGTGGTTCCGCGCAACGCCCGCCCGCTACGACGCCTTCCTGGCGCTGCATGGCGATGACGAGGGAGGCCTGGAGACCGGCTTCCACAGCGTGCAGGGCGACGGCGCCCGCGCCACCCTCCTCGGCGACAACCTCGTGAACACCGTCGCCGACGGCATCTACCACATGGGCTTCGAGATCATCGACTGGCGCTTCCGCAACGAGGACGGCGACGCCAACGCGGATATCGGCGACGTCGCCACCTGGCTGAACCTCATCCTCAACGACAAGCTGCTGTGGGAAGGCAGCGATGCCGGCCGTTGGCTGGATACGGGAGCGGAGGATGACACGATCCATGCCGCGGGCGGCGACGACGGCATCCGGTCCCTGGCCGGGAATGACAGCGTCGACGCCGGCGCCGGCAATGACTGGGTCGATGCCGGGGACGGCAACGACGCGGTCGACGGGGGTCTGGGCGATGACGATCTCGATGGCGGTCTCGGCAATGACCAGCTCTCGGGCGGCGACGGCAACGACCGGCTGAGCGGCTGGGACGGCAAGGACAAGATCTCCGGCGGCGGAGGTGACGACCAGGCCTGGGGTGGCGTCGGCAACGACCAGCTCAAGGGCGGCAACGGCAACGACAGCCTGGACGGGCAGATCGGCGAGGACCGCCTTTCCGGCGATGCCGGGAACGATCAGCTCAATGGTGGCTACGGACTTGATACGCTCGAAGGCGGGGACGGCAACGACAGCCTCGAGGGTGGCGACAGCGCGGACAGCCTGCGCGGCGATGCGGGCCTCGATCGCCTTTCGGGCGGCAAGGGCGACGACAGCCTCGAGGGTGGCGGGGATGCCGACGATCTGTCCGGCGGTGCGGGCAACGACCGCGTCGGGGGCGGCGAGGGCAACGACCGGGCCTGGGGTGGCCTCGGCAAGGATGCCATGGACGGTGGTACCGGCGACGACATGCTGGACGGCGACGAGGATAACGATCGCATCGACGGGGGCGAGGGCAACGACACGCTCTGGGCCGGACTGGGCAACGATTCCGCCGAGGGCGGCGGCGGCAACGACAGCCTGCATGGCGAGGCCGGGAACGACACCGCGGCCGGCGGCACCGGCCTCGATACCATAGCCGGCGGCGATGGCGACGATGCGCTGGTCGGCGGCGAGGGCGAGGACAGCCTCGACGGCGGCACCGGCGCCGACCGCGTGGCCGGCGATGAAGGCAATGACAGCCTCTGGGGCTATTCCGGCAATGACAGCATCGCCGGCGGCGCCGGCAATGACACGCTCGTGGGCGGCGACGAGGACGATGTCCTGCTCGGCGGGTCGGGCGACGACCGGCTCCTGGGCGGGGGCGGAGCCGACATGCTGGAGGGAGGCTTCGGCGCCGACATTCTCGCCGGCAGCAGCGGCAGCGACCGGCTGGTCAGCCGCTCCGACGCCGGGGAGCCCGCACCGGCGGGCGGCGGGTCCGCGGTGCTGCCGCCGCTCGGCCTGCCGGCGAACGACACGCTGGCGGGCGGGACGGAGGGCGACGTCTTCCGCTTCGAACTCTGGCTGAACGCGCAGGCATCCGTGGTCGCGGCGAAGCTGAAGCCGGACGGTACGATCGACTGGGCGGCGGTCGTGGGCGCGGCCGGCCCGGCGCACACGACCTGGGTGGAGGGGATCGGCGACGACGTGATCGCCGATTTCCGCAAGGGCGACGGGGACCGGATCGAGATCGCGGGCCACACCGTCGCCGTCTCCGGCATCGCCTACCGCGACCTGAATGGCGACACGATCAAGGAGAGCATCATCAGCCTGGTCAGCGCCCAGCCCGGCGGGCCGCATGACGGCGACGTGCTCGGCACCATCACCGTCTACGGCGACAAGGTGCTGCTGGCGGACATCGCGCTGGACGCCGCCGCAGTGTACGGCGCCTACGCCCGCCCGGCGGAGGGGCCGGTGCTGCTCGACCCGGCCTCCCCCTTCGGCTGAGGCTGCCTCAACCGCCGAGCGCAGCCTTCACCATGGGCCCGGCCTTCGACAGGTCCATGGTCGCGGCGTGCTGGGCGCGCAGGATGGCCATGACCTTGCCCATGTCCTTGACGCTGGCCGCGCCGGCCTCGGCGATCGCGGCCTTCACCGCGGCCTCCATCGCGCCCGCATCCATCTGCTGCGGCAGAAAGGCCTCGATCACGGCGATCTCGGCTTCCTCCTTCGCCGCCAGCTCGGGGCGGTTGCCCTGGCGGTAGAGGTCGACGCTCTCGCGCCGGGACTTGACCATGCCGCGGAGCATCTGCGTCACCTGCTCGTCCGGCACCTTGTCCACGCCGGAGGGGCGGGCGGCGATGTCCACTTCCTTCAGCTTGGCAATGATCATGCGGATGGTGGAGGTGCGGGGGGCGTCGCCGGCGCGCATCGACTCCTTCATCGCCTCGGTGAAGCGGCTGCGCAGATCATCGGCCATGGCGCGTGTCTCCTTCGGGGGCGGCATATAGGGGGCGGGCGCCGCCGGGGCCATCCGGGAAGATTTTTCCCAAACCCGGAATCCGCTTGCCCTGGGAAAAGACTTCCCAGATAACCGGCGCCATGCGGACGGTCGAAGACATCATCGCGCTACTCGGGGGGCCCGAGGCGGCGGCGCAGCGTTGCGCCATCGGCACGGAGGCGGTGCGGAAATGGCGCCAGGCCCGCGCCATCCCGGCCAAGCACTGGCCCGCCATCCTGGCCGCGACCGGTTTGACCCTGGCCGACCTGCCCGGCCCCGCCACCAACGGTACGACGGAGACGATGCCCATGACCCAGCCCGATGCGGTTCCCGAGGGCCAGTTGGTGTCCGGCGCGCCCGAGGGCGCGACGGCCTGCCTGGTGCTCGGCGACGGGACGGTGCTGTGGGGCCGCGGCTTCGGTGCGCATGCGACCGGGGCGGTGGGCGAGGTCTGCTTCAACACCGGCATGACCGGCTACCAGGAGACGCTGACCGACCCCTCCTATGCCGGGCAGATCATCACCTTCACCTTCCCGCATATCGGCAATGTCGGCGCCAACCCCGAGGATATCGAGGCGGTGACCCCCGCCGCCCGCGGCCTGGTGGTCAAGCAGGACGTGACGGAGCCCGCCAACTACCGCGCCACGCGGCACCTCGACGACTGGCTGAAGAGCCATGGCGTGCCCGGCATCTGCGGCCTCGACACCCGCGCGCTGACCGCCCGCATCCGCGACGGCGGCGCACCGAACGGCGTGCTGTGCTTCCCGGCCGACGGACGCTTCGACCTCGACGCGTTGCGGGCGCAGGCCAAGGGCTGGCCGGGGCTCGAGGGCATGGATCTGGCGAAGGAGGTCTCTTGCCGCCAGTCCTATGACTGGGACGAGACCGAATGGGCCTGGCAGACCGGCTTCGGCCGCCAGACGGCGCCGAAATACAAGGTGGTCGCCGTGGACTACGGGGCGAAGCGCAACATCCTGCGCTGCCTCGCCTCGGCAGGGCTGGCCGTGACGGTGGTGCCGGCGACGGCGAGCGCCGAGGAGATCCTGCGCCACAAGCCCGATGGCGTTTTCCTGTCGAACGGTCCCGGCGACCCGGCGGCCACGGGCGAATACGCGGTGCCGGTGATCCGGGAGATTCTGGACAAGGGTGTGCCGATCTTCGGCATCTGCCTCGGCCATCAGTTGCTGGGTCGGGCACTCGGGGCCTCGACCTACAAGCTCGACCGCGGGCATCGCGGCGCCAACCAGCCGGTGAAGGACCTCACCACCGGCAAGGTCGAGATCACCAGCCAGAACCACGGCTTCGCGGTGGACGAGAAGACCCTTCCGGCGACGGCGAAGGTCACGCATGTCTCGCTGTTCGACGGCTCGAACGAGGGGCTGGCGGCGACGGACCGCCCGGCCTTTTCCGTGCAGTACCACCCGGAAGCCTCGCCCGGCCCGACGGACAGCCACTACCTGTTCCACCGCTTCGTGGACCTGATC
>JAIYAI010000625.1 GCA_027489135.1 Acetobacteraceae bacterium | reverse complement strand
GAGCCGGTGGTGCGCAACCGCCCCGACGAGCCCGTGCCGCAGGGCCGCGGCAGCGTTCCGAGTTCGGGCCGCGCCTCGCCGCCCCGGCCGGAGCCGGATGCCGGCGGCCTCGGGCCCGCGCCCGCCTGAGTCCCGGGCCCGAGGCGCCGCCACGCCGCTGGGCCGAACCGCTCGGCCTGATCGCTGGTGAGGCGGCACGGATCGCCATCGAGACCGGTACGGGCCTGCCCTTCCTGGGCGGGCCTGCCGCGTTCACGCAGCTTCGGCTGATTCGCGCCGATGGATGGACCGTGGGCGTCCATCCTGTGGATGCCATCCCGACCGGCTGGGACGCTCTGATCACGCCCTCGACCCTGGCGCCGGCGCCCTTTGCCGGCCTCGCCCCGCGTATCGGACCCCGCGGGCCGCTCGTCATGGGCATAGTCAACGTCACGCCGGACAGCTTCTCGGGCGACGGGCTGCCACCGGGGGCGGCAATCGACCACGGCCGGGCCATGCTCGACGCCGGCGCCGATATTCTCGATATCGGTGGCGAATCCACCCGGCCTGGCGCCGTCCCGGTGACGCCCGAGGAGGAATGTGCGCGCATCCTGCCGGTAATCGCCGCGCTCGCCCCGCTCGGCCCCGTCTCCGTCGATACCCGCAACGCCGCTACCATGCGGGCCGCGCTGGCTGCCGGGGCGCGCATCGTGAACGACGTCTCGGCGCTCCGACACGACCGTGACGCCATGGATGTGGTTGCCGCCTCAGGCGTGCCGGTGGTGCTGATGCACATGCTGGGTGGCGACCCGCGGACGATGCAGGACGCGCCGCACTACGACGACGTGGCGCTGGAGGTCGCGCGGCATCTGGATGCGCGCCTTGCCGCCGCCGAGGCGGCGGGCATTCCCCGTGCACGGGTCGCCCTCGATCCCGGCATCGGCTTCGGCAAGTCGCTCGACCACAACCTCGCCCTGCTCCGAAGGCTGCCATTGTTGGCAAGCCTTGGTTGCGCAATCCTGGTGGGGGTATCCCGCAAGGCCTTCATCGGACGCCTGTCCGATCAGCCGGAGGCCCGCGGGCGGGTCCCTGGTAGCCTGGCGGCGGCGATCTTCGCCGTGAGCCTCGGCGCCGCGATCCTGCGGGTCCATGACGTGGCGGAGACCAGGGACGCACTTCGCGTATGGCGCGCATGCGGAGAGACATGACGCAGACGCTGCAGTCTCCCTTCAATCCACGCGCGAATTGGTTCGCGACCGACGCACGGAAAAGCGACAAGCAATGCGAAATGTCTCGTCCGGCGACATGAAGGATTGGACGAGATACAGGCCGATGCGCTATTCTGTGCCCACCGGGAAAAAGGCAGGCGGGCAGATCTCGCCAACCGGCCCGAGCCGTGGCTTGGCGCCTCGTTGACCAGGACGGACAACCCCACGATGCCGAAGGACGACAGCGCGCTGCCCCCCGCCACCCGGCGCCTCTTCGGCACGGACGGGATCCGCGGCACCGCCAACCGTGCTCCGATGGACGCGGCCACCGCGCTGCGTCTCGGCCAGGCTGCGGGCCGGTACTTCAACCGCGGCACCTATCGGCACCGCGTGATCATCGGCAAGGACACGCGGCTGTCCGGCTACATGCTGGAACCCGCGCTGACCGCGGGCTTCATCGGTGCGGGGATGGACGTGGTGCTCGTCGGGCCGCTGCCGACGCCGGCCATCGCGCTGCTGACACGCTCGCTCCGCGCCGACCTCGGCGTGATGATCAGCGCCTCGCACAATCCGTACGAGGACAATGGCATCAAGCTGTTCGGGCCCGACGGACTGAAGCTGTCCGACGCGCAGGAGAGCGAGATCGAGGCGCTGATGGACGGCGACCTCACCTGCGCCCTTGTCGGCCCCTCGCGCCTCGGCCGCGCCAGCCGCATGGAGGATGCGCCGGGCCGCTACATCGAGGCGGCGAAATCCTCCTTCCCTCGTGGCCTCACGCTGGAGGGGCTGCGCATCGTCGTCGATACGGCAAACGGTGCCGCGTACAAGGTCGCCCCCACCGTGCTGTGGGAACTTGGCGCGGAGGTCGTGAAGATCGGCGACGCGCCGGACGGCTTTAACATCAACAAGGGCTGCGGCAGCACCGCGCCGCAGAAGCTGGCGGAACTGGTGCGGGAGCGCCGGGCCGATCTCGGTATCGCGCTCGATGGCGATGCCGACAGGCTGGTGCTGATCGATGAATGCGGCCGGATGGTCGATGGCGACCAGATCCTCGCGCTCGTCGCACGCTCCTGGGCCGAGGAGGGACGGCTGAAGGGCGATGCCATCGTGGCTACGGTGATGTCCAACATGGGGCTCGAGCGCTTCCTCGACTCGCGGGGCATCGGCCTGCTGCGTACCGCGGTCGGCGACCGCTACGTGGGCGAGCGCATGCGCGAGGCAGGCTGCAACCTGGGCGGCGAGCAGTCAGGCCACATGATCATGACCGAGTTCGGGACGACCGGGGACGGGCTCGTGGCCGCGCTGCAGGTGCTGGCCGTGCTGGTCGCCGAGCGAAAGCCCGCTTCGCAGCTGCTCTCCTGCTTCGCGCCGCTGCCGCAGCGGCTCGTCAATGTCCGCTTCGACGGCGCCCGGGAATCGCCCCTCAACCATGCCGCCGTGGCCGAGGCAATCGAGGCGCATCGCAACCGTCTCGGCGCGCGCGGACGTATCCTGATCCGTGCCAGCGGCACGGAGCCTGTCATCCGCGTCATGGCTGAGGCCGAGGAGGAGGGGCTGGTCGAGCAGACCGTCTCAGCCCTGGCCGAGGCCATCCGCAGCCAGGTGCGCGCGATGGCGTGACGCGGCCGTCCCGGGCGGTTATCCCTCGGGCCATGAACGGACGCGTCCTTATCGTCGCCGGCTCCGACAGCGGTGGCGGCGCCGGCATCCAGGCGGATCTCAAGGCGGTGACCGCCCTCGGCGCCTTCGGCATGGCCGCCATCACGGCACTG
>JAIYAI010000605.1 GCA_027489135.1 Acetobacteraceae bacterium | reverse complement strand
CTCAGGCAGCGCCGTAATCTCCCCCTCGATCAGGATGGCGTCGAAGGGGGCGGCCGCGGCGAAGCCCTCCGCGGGCGGGGCGGCTTCGAGCCGGACCGTGCCCGGCAGCAGGCCGATGCCGGAGAGAGCGGCGCGCGCGGCGGCGACCAGGGCGGCATCGGCCTCCACCGCCGTCACCCGGGCGCCGAGATGCGCGAGCACCGCGGCGTCGTATCCGGTATTGGCGGCGGCGAGCAGCACCCGGTCGCCCGGGCGTATGGCGGCGAGCTGGATCAGGCGGGCGAGGACCAGCGGTTCGGTCACCACGCGGCCCGGGCTGCCGGGCAGCGGCACGTCCTCATCGAGATAGGCGCGGCTGCGCAGGGCGGGGGGGAGGAAGGCCTCCCGCGGGATGCTGCGGAGCGCATCCAGCAGCAGCGGGTCCGTCACCTTGTTGGGGCGGATCTGCCCGTCCACCATGCGCCGCCGCGCCTCGGCGAAGTTCATGCCGCGAATCCCCAAAGCTCCGCGCTGCCCGATGGGGCACCGTCCGGGCGGGCGCCCCCCGCGAGGGGATGCCCCTGTGCCCGTGCCGACGGGCGCGCGCGCTTATAGGGCGCGATCGAGGACGGCGCCAAGCAGCGCGGGGACGCTGCGGCCTTGACCCGAAGGGGGGCGGGCACGATACAGCGGGCGTGCTGGGCGGGGTCCGGTGGCCGAGTGGTCAGGCAAGGGTCTGCAAAACCCTCTACAGCGGTTCGATTCCGCTCCGGACCTCCACACCGCGCAGCATGCTCGCCAGGTGGCGGCGAAGGGCTTTGACGGGCCCGGAGACGCTGCTATAGGGCGCGCCTTGGCTGATCCGGCGTGGCGCAGCGGTAGCGCAGCGGACTGTTAATCCGTTGGTCGTTGGTTCGAATCCAACCGCCGGAGCCAGACCCCACAGAAAACTCCCAGAGATCCGCCATTTTCTGGCAATGCGGCCCCATCGTCCCCACGGAATCGTCCCCACATTCGGCGAGATTGAGGAATACCGCGGCTTCGGGCGAGGCTAACGCGGCCGGCGCCCGCGTCTCGGGGCCCCCTCCCCTGCCAAGCGTCCCCACAGGCCAGGATCGGCAGCCGGCCAAGCGTCCCCACAGGCCGGCAGCCGAGCCCCCTCCATCGCGGTCCCGGCCCGCGATCAGCGCCTTCGCGCGGTGTTTGCGCGCCGCGTCCGGGCCGCGCCGCCAGGATGCCCCGCCAGCCCGCCAGGATGCCCTGCCAGCGCCCTCCCGGCCCCGACGGGTAGGACGGATGCCCCCGGGCCCGCCCAGCGGCCCCATCAGGTTGAGGATCAAGGATCGAGGCGCCGCCAGCCCCTTGCCCGCCGCACGCCGCCCACGCGATCATCCCGACAGCCGCGCCGGGGAAGGCTCCATCCCGTCCCGGCCCCGGTCAGGCCCGGGCGCGGTCCTTGGCGGGCCTCGCGCGGGCCGCCTCATGCCCGGCCAGCATCACTTGAGCCGGCCCCGCGGCATCCCAGCCGCCCCGCCCGGCCCATAGCGGCCATCCCGAGGCAGCCCGGCCAGCGGCGGCGGCAACCGAGTGTCCACCGGAGCCGGCGGCGGCCCGATCAGGCTCCCGGGATCGGCCGGCCGCCATTCGGGCTGCACCGATGGCAGCGGCGTCAACAGCCCCGCCCCGATCTCCGGCGCCGCCGCCGCCTCCCCCCATTCGTCAACCTCGACCCGCCAGCGTGCATCCGGCCACCGGCCCTCAGTGCCCCATGCCCACAACCCCGGCCCGGACACCGCCGGAGCCTCCCGCCCCATCAGGACCGCGGCGCTGGCCCGCACCACCACCGCCAGCGCCACCCCGCGCGCCGCCAGCCGCTCCCGCCAAGGCAGCCGCCAGCCCGACCGAGCCACCGGCCACAGCACCGCCGGTTCCCAGGTCGCCACCCGACACGCCTCAGCCAGCCGCATCAGCCCGGCCGGCACCCACCCCGAGTAGCCCCACCGCGCCCGCCGCCCATCCGCCAGGAAGGCCGCAGCCTCCGGCCGGCCAGCCCCCGCCGCCAGCGCCCGCCCCACCACAGACATAGAAGCCGGCAAGACGAATTTCCCGCCATTTCCCGTCATTATTTACCCCATCTCGACGTGCATTTTGCACAATTGACGAGACACTGGCGCCAATCCGCACAGCTATAGTAACATGCCCGCGGCCAGCAATCCCGCCGGCCATCTCGAAAGGATTCGACCATGTCTCCCGGCCACAACAGCTTCGCCAGCCGCACCTTCGCCCGCACCCAGAACGGCCTCGGCCGCGCCGGCCAGCCCGGCATCGCCCGCGCCGGCTTCGGGCCGCAGCACCGCGCCGCCCGCGGCCCCGTCTCCCGCTTCGCCGTGGCGCCCGGCGCCGATGGCGTCGGCCACGACATCACCCTTGCCGCGGGCGAGGCGGCCACCATCACCTTCGGCCCGGATGGCGCCGTGGCCATCGCCGTGAGCGGCCCGGCCGCCGAGGTCGCCCCGGCCGCCGAGCCCGCGCCGGTCGCCAGCGAGGTCGAGAAGCGCCGCGGCTTCGGCTTCGCCGGCCGGTCCTTCGGCCCCGGCATCCGCCGCCGCCTCGGCCGCCAGGAGCGCGGCGCGCTGGCCCGCGCCTATGCTGTCTCGGGCGATGACGGCTCCGTCACGATCTACCCCGAGCCGGGTGAGACGCTGGCCACGGATGCCGCCGATCCGCTGGCCATCACCGTGACGGCCGAGCCATTCTGACCCGACCCGACCCGACCCGACCCGACCCGACCCGCCCTCGGCCTTCGGGCCGGGGGCGGCTTACTATGTTGGCGAAGTCGCGACGCGGCGGGCGGTCATCGCTGCGATCGTGTACGCAGTCGTGGTGCAAGGGGCCGCTGGCCAGCCTGCCGCCAGACCTAACCCTCGCCCGCTGAGGGCAACTCCGGTGTGCGCGATGCGTGGCAGCCGCACGGCCTCCGCTCTCCACAGCCCCCTTGATTTGCCTCGCGGCCCGCCCAAAGTCTCATCTACGGCAAGTGCAAGCTAGCCGCCCCCTCCGCACAGCAGCCCCGCCGGCTGCCGCTGCGAAGGGCTGCCGGGGACGCCCGGCGCCGGGAGCAATCCTGGCAACATGCGAGAGGGGCCGCAGCCGCCTCGCATGGGTCACGGCAAGGAGCGGAACGGCGGTCTAGGCAAGGCGAGGGGGTCATGGCCCGCTACGGCTATGACCAGCGGGGTAAAGCGTCGCTTGGCCCCGAGATGCGGCGCAGTTCGCAACAACCCTTTGCCATACTTGGAGGCGACATGACTGAACTTCATTTCGACGGGCGGAATATGGATGCTCGTGGAGTTTTTCTTGATACGCTCGTTGCCGTCGGGCGATGGCGTGGCGTGGGTCCGCAGCCGCGGATCCGTTGGGAGGGCAGGTCTTTCGTGGCCTCGAATGTGCTCAGCGGGTTTGTCGGAAGCACAGATATCATGCCCGGAGGTGACTATGACCAAGCTCGTTCGGTTCTCGAAAGCCGCGACGCACTGGGTCTTTTGACTGCCTCGACCTACGGCGCCGTGGCCAGCGCTCTGCTGTCCGCATACTTCCCGAAGGCCGTTGCAGTGCGAGGCTAACCTTCAAATTCGGGCCTTGCGCTTTAGCGTTAGGTCATCCGGTACTTCAAACGGCGGCAGGGCTTAGGCTCTGCCGCCTCTTTTTTGCCGATCAGCGGGTCAGGCCGAGAAGATCAATTTGTCCTGCGTCTCGCGCCTGCTCCGGCTGACGCTGCTCGCGCCGGATATCGTCGAGACGATCATTGACGGGCGGCAGCCGAAGGGGAAGACGCTGCCGCGGTTGATGAAGCCGTTTCCGGCGGAGTGGGAGAGCCAGCAGGCGGAGGCCGGTCGAACGCAGTGATTTATAGGAAGAACCCCGCACCAGCGGCTTCCAGCGTATCTGTGACTAAATTTCTGTCCAACAGATCATTGCGTGTTTCGCAGCTCGTTTCGGCAATGAAGAGGCAGCCATGGCATGCGGCACCATGCAGCGGTCGGTCGCCGTGATCGTCATTTGGCGTATGGTGGGCGCAGATCGGGTCGTTGGAGCACAGCTTTGCAAGCTCCACCGCACGGGCGATGAGCGCCCCCATGCGACCAGCGCAAGCAGCTAGCCCCCCAAGAGTGCCATCCGCCCCAGGCGTTGCGGTGTAGAGCAGGACACCGAACTGGCCAGCGGGCAGTGCATAGACTCGCTCTCTCAATGCACTGGCCGGATAGCCGCATTCCTCTGCGATTGCGGTCAGAAGCAGGTGCGAGAAGCTATGAACCATCACGTATGCCGCGCCCGGAAATTTGCGCTTTGTGTCATTCCGCTGCGCGGCCCACTGGTCAAATCCGGCCTCCAGTTGTGCCGCTCGCGCCCGCACTTCGGGCCGCTGACCCCATAGAGCCACCTGCTCCGGATCAAGCTGGACAAAGACACCCTCACCACGGTTCTCGAATGCTGGCAGCCAATCCTGCTGCACGTCGAGGGCCGCCCGCTCGACCGCTGGCTCAAGCTCACCATCGACTTCGGTCGCGGAGGGTACGATGCGGGTGAACCCAACTTGCGCAATCACCTCCCGCAAGCGGTGCACGGCAACGACACGGAGAACGCCTGCCAAGCTGGGTTCAGTTCCACCCCAGGCCGACCGCTCAAGCGTCTCGGCGTGAAAGAGGCTGTCAGCAGCATCGGTACCGATCTGCGGCCTGTTCGATGCGAGAACCTCGAACTCTGCCGCCTTCACGCTCAGCTCGGTTTCAGGCAAGTCATCCGTGGCGTGCTCCAAAATGGCACGCAGAATCGCGCTATCCTGGAAGCCGTCCAGTTCCCGCCGCAGCGCCCCGTTGAAACGACGAGCATCTGCGAGTTCGGTAACGGTGCGGATGTCCTTCACGTCGTCCCAGCAGCGACCGATGATCTCCCTAAGCTTGTCGTCTCCATCGGGCAGAGAAATCACGCTCATACGCTCAGGGAAATAAGTGTTGCTGCCTGTGCGAACGAGCAGCTTGTTCGGCTGGTTGCAGCTCTCCCAGGGAACGCTGCCCATCCATGGCCTTCGCCCCCGGCATCCGCCGAGCGCGCCGACGGCCTGTGCCTCATACATGCGTCGCTCCTGACCGCAGTCGCAGCCAACAACGACATCCGCGACGTCACCTGCCGTCCCGCGCTCCTCAATCCAAAGCGGCCTGGTACAGGTTGTGCTGCCTTTGTGGATATAGACCTTCCAATCGATATCATCGATGTGGCCGCGCTTACAGCCACACACGAAGCGAACCGGCACAAGCCGCTTTTTCTGGTTCTTGGGCGATAATTCCTGCCTGTCCTGAAAGATCTTTCCTCTGTCGGTGCCGTCCCATCCGACTAGCCTGCGTCGACGATGTCTGCCTCCGCCGCCGGCGACGGTTGCCTGTGTTTCGAACCACGTGGGAAATACGAAACCCCCGATCGCGGCACGACGAGTATCATCCTTTTCGTCGAAGGCAGGTGGCGCGTAGAGATTCACGCTTGCCACGCCGAGCGCGAGCGCCAGCTTGGCTTCCAATCGCTTCTCGTGGATTTGGTGCCCGTGCTGACCCTTCCAGGTGCTGAGGCCCCCGACGATCACGGAATGCTCGGGCAGATCGACCAATGCCCCAGGGCCGAAGCTGGTGACGACCTGGCTTTGTCGGAGGAAGTTATCGTCAGCCATTACGTCAACTCCTTCCCGTCCGTCGGGCTGAGTATCTTCACCAGGACATTGGCCTCAACATCACGCAAAGAGCGCGGTGCGCGAAACTGGCGTTGATCGGCAGGCAGCCCCTGATCCGCACCCGGCGTTGCTTCCTGGAGCAGCTTCACGCCCAAGCCCGAATAGACGAGCGAGGCAGATGCGGCCTCAACCCGCGTCGCAATTGCCTGCCAGGAATCCAATAGGCCGGTTGTTCTCGCACCGACGGTTGCGGCCAACGTCGCTGCGTCGGTGGTGGTCAAGCTGCGATCGCTGCGGCCGGCACGCGCAGCAACGGAACTCACGATCGTGTCAGCTGCTGCACGCGACGCTCCGAGAGTGCCAGCCATCGCATCGCCGGTCAGTGTGTATTCACCAAGCCGGGCCAACGCCACCACAACCGGTGCCAATCCGCGGTCCAGAGATCGAGCGGAGAACGGCGTGACGCTCACCGCCTCCACCCCGCGGTAAAACGCATCATGCCAGGCCCGAAAGCGCTCGTAGTGCGACCGGTCCCGCGGCTTGTTGGTGTTGAGAAGGACCACGACGAGGCCGGGTCGCTCGTCGCTGCGCCCGATGCGGCTCGTCGCCTGGATGTACTCGGACACAGTCTTCGGCTGTCCAGAAACCAGCATGAGACCAAGCCTCGTGATGTCCAGGCCGACCGAGATCATGTTCGTCGCCAACGCGGCGTCGACCCGGCCCTTCTTGTCGTGAGGCAGGGCCAGACGCTCTTTTGTCTCCGAAACCTTGTCCGTCGAAATACGTGACGTCAGCTCGGGGCAGTCGAAGTCGATCTGGCGGCTGGCAAGGCCAGCGTCCGTCTCGTCAATCCGGAGGTGCGTGCCGTACTTCGCTAGCCGAGACTGGATCTCGCCCTCGATCATGTTTCGCGCTGAGCCAAGCTCGCGGAGCGCGTTGAAGTAGCAGAGCAGCGTCATGTACGGGTCAGCCGGATTTGGCTGTCCGCCGTGGTGTTGCCATTGGTGTTCGGCCGCGGCCATCAGCGTCACGGCACCGCGCAGGAAGTTCACCTTTGGGCTGCCACCAGGAGCCGCGATGCCCACATACATACGGCCGGTCGGATCATTCTTCGCTCGGCTGCGGGCGAAGAAGCTATCCGCACGATCCGGGCCGGGTGGTGGAAAGACAGCCACGCGGTCTCTATCGAACAGCGCTCGAATTTGTCGTTCTGCGCGGCGCACAGTGGCTGTCGAGGCGACGATCTTTGGGCGAATCCCGTCGCGCAGGCAAAGCCGATCCAATGCTGCCTCATACAAGCCGGCCATCGTGCCCAGCGGACCACTGATGAGATGTAGCTCGTCCTGAATCACGAGGTCAGGCGGCTTTAGCGGGGAGGCAAGAGGAGTCCCGCGGCCCGGGCTGGCAGCGCCGTAGAAGCCGTCCGAATCGTATCGATCCGCGCCGCCGAAGAAGCCACCGATCTCGCCCGTCCAAGGCATTCCCGCGAACTTGTCCACGGTCGCAATCATGAAGGCAGGAAGGCGTCGGTAGATTGGTTCATCCACCGCTTGAATCGGCAGTGGGAGGCCCCGTCCGGAGTGGAAGTCGCAGCTCCTGGTCGGGTCGACGCATTGGATATCGAGCCGCCGCGGCTGATCGAAGTTCGGCGATAGGCTGAATGAGTTGCCCGTGAAGGCGGTACCGCACCACGGGCAAGCCTTCAGCGGAATCGGCTGCTGGTCTTTCCGGCCATTCCGGAAATCCATCACCTTGATGCGGGTCGTGCGACGCTTGGGGTCGGGCACACCCTTGGTGCCCATGCGGTTGGGTGTTGCGGCTTGGCCCACCCAAAGCCCGATCTCGATTGGCCAGGTCCCCCACCGCGTTGGATCGGCCTTTCGCTCCAGCTCCATCGCGCAAACCACCGCCGTGGCACGGCTAAGCTGGTCGAGTGTCAGCAGCCGCAGCGTGTATCGCATCAACACCGTCAGGCCCGCACCCTGAAGGCCCGGGTTCCGACGCCGACGGAGCGCGATGCTGAAGGCGGCGAGGCCAAGATAAGCCTCGGTCTTGCCGCCGCCCGTGGGGAAGAACAGGAGGTCGACGCATTCCCGATCCGGGTGCTCCGGCTCCGCTAGCCCCCTCAACCCCAGCAGAATGAATGCGAGCTGGAATGGGTACCATTCGGGTGTGCGTGAGTTGGCAGGATCGAAGGCTTTGCCATCCCTCCGGCGTTCCTGTGCTTCGCGTCGCCGACCGGCCACGGCCACGGCACGGTTTGCCAGGCGGAATGCGTCCAGAACATCGGGCGCGGCGAGGCACGCAATACCGGCGTCGATCCGGTCTGCGGCGGCTTCGGCGTTGTCCAGCAGTTGCTGCGCGACGCTTTGGCGGCGTGGTGTCAGGGCAGCCAGCCTGGGTCGCTGGCCCGCGATCCACACGTGGTAGTCGGCCGTCAGCGGGTCCAGCGCGGCACGCGCTGCGGCGAAGTCTGGCAATGCGCCAAGCACCTCCATCCGTCGCTCGCCGGCAATGGACTTGTGCGGCTCCACCCGGGGAACCATCGCCTGCGGCATCCATGCCGTGCAGATGCGTTGGCAGGGGACGGTATCATCCCATTCCGCGGCGACGTTGTGGCCGACTGCCAGCTCTCCGACCTCGGCGAAGTGCAGATCATTGACCTGCTGGTCCCAATCCTTGGCGTCGGCGCTGCGAAGGTCAGGGCGCGCGATGAAACCGACCTCGCTGCGCAGAGCGAGGGCAGCCTGAAAGATATAAGCCTCGTCGGCCAGTTCCTTGATGGTGCCCGGGTCGCGGTCGTTGACCAGGAAGACCTGCAGCGCCAGCAGGTCCTGTTCGACCTCGTTGATCGTCAGCCTGACCTTGCGGCAGATGACAGCGAGATGCAGACCACCAGTGCCGGGAAGCGGGATTTCCGCCAGCACGCCGTTGGGGATCAGCGGCACCGGTTCAGTGACGTCGCGTGGCGTTCTCTGCCAGCGCTGGCGGGTCAGAACGCCCTGCGTTTCCGGACCACCTGCCTGCAACGTCGCGACCTGGCTCGCCGGATCATCGCCGGCATCGCCCGCCGCCACGGCCTGTCCGGGGCCCTCGGCGACTTCCTGCGCGTGATAGTCCCCCCAGGTGACCTCAGCCTCGATCATCTCCGTGCCCCAGGGCAGCAGAGCCGAAATGCCCATGCTGGAGGGGAGGAAGGATCGGCTGGTGCCGGCAACGTCACCGGAGCCGTCATCGCCGCTGTCACTGCCGCCCTGGATGGCGCCCAGTTCTCCCTCGGTGGCGGCTGTGCCGGAAGCGCTGTCCTCGAGCTGCCGCTTCGGCTTCAGGTAGCCGGTCAGATACCAGCGGCTGGGTCGGGCGGGCAGCAACTCGTGCTCGATGTCGATATCCACGCCGGCACGCGGACCAATCAGGTCGCGCCGCAGCGTGTCCACCAGATGGGTCCGGATGGCGGCCGAAGCGGGTGCTGTGGGCGCGGGCAAGGCCTGGCTCATGGGATCTCCAGCAAGGGGATCGGCGCGGGTGCAGCGGAGCGGCGACCACGACGCCGGGGTGGCGGCGCCGGGGCAGCACTCGCCGCGGCAGCGGCGGCGCGTTCATCGGCCTCAGCCTTCGCCCGTGCCTCGTTCAACTGCCACAGGAATTCGAGCACGCGGGCGCGGTCGGCTTCGGGCCAGCGTCGGCGCCACGGGCCGGGCGGATCGTCCTCCCCACCGGGCCATTCGCGTTCGTGGATCGGCGTGGGGATCGCCTGGTTCCATCCATAAGCGTGCAGCACCGCGGCATCCATGGCGTCATGCAGGGCGCGGAGCCGCAGGATGGCGGGATCAGCCTCCTGTGGATCGTCGAGACGGTTGTGGGTGGCCGTCATGCCTTCGTTGGCGGCCAGCATCCAGG
>JAIYAI010000347.1 GCA_027489135.1 Acetobacteraceae bacterium | reverse complement strand
ACATCATCAGCATCACCGTGCTGTTCAGCCTGATCGTCACCTTCGCGAATTTCGACATCGTCCGGATCCTGACCAATGGCGGGCCGCAGGACTACACCCACCTGTTCGGTACCTATGCCTTCCAGGTCGGCATCCAGTCCGGCGACATCCCGCTCGGCGCCTCGGTGTCGCTCTTCATGTTCCCGCTGCTGGCGATCTTTGCGATCTTCATCCTGCGCGGCGTGAACCAGCGTACGAAGGAGGGGCTGTGATGACCCCGATCCGCACCCGGGAGGGGATGTGATGTCCGCTACGACCGCCGACACCGCCGCCCAGGGCATCTACCAAAAGGCCGGCAGCCTGCGCGGCGAACGCCGCCGCGTGCTGATCTGGGCCTATATCGCGCTGGCCTTCTTCGTCGTCTTCTTCCTGTTCCCGCCGGTCTACATGCTGATTACCAGCCTGAAGAGCAGCGCGGAGATCGCCGACCTCAACGGCAACCCCTGGCTGGTCACAGACCCGACGCTGCAGCACTACCGGGAACTGCTGACCGAGGGGAACTACCTGCTGCATTTCCGCAACTCGATCATCGTCACCGTCGCGGTGGTGGCGATCACCATGGTGATCTCGATCCTCGCGGCCTTCTCGCTCAGCCGGATGCGGTTCTGGGGCAGCAGCGTGCTGGCGACGGGCGTCTTCCTGACCTACCTGGTACCGGAGACGCTGCTGTTCATCCCGCTGTTCCAGATCATCGGCGGGCTTGGCCTCTACAACAACCTCTGGGCGATGATCCTGATCTACCCGACGCTGACGGTGCCCTTCTGCACCTGGATCATGATCGGGTATTTCAGCTCCATCCCGAAGGAGCTGGACGAGGCGGCGCTGATCGACGGCGCCAACCACTTCCAGATGCTGTGGAAGATCTTCATCCCCGTGGCGCTGCCCGGCATCCTGGCGGCGACGATCTTCGCCTTCACGGTGAGCTGGGGGCAGTTCCTCTACCCCATGGCCTTCCTGGTGAGCTCCGAGCAGATGGTGCTGACCACCGGCATCGTCTCCGACCTCATCCGCGGGGACACCTTCCAGTGGGGCAAGATCATGGCCGGCGCGCTGCTGGCGGCGCTGCCGCCGCTGCTCGTCTACGCATTCCTGATGGACTACTACATCGCGGGCCTGACGGCCGGCGCGACGAAAGGATAGCCGGCCGATTCACGCCTACGGGGCTACGCCCCTGCGGCGATCGGACGGCGGGGACTCTCTGGGGGACGGACAAGAATGGCACAGGTGACGCTGCGCAAGATCGTCAAGGAATACGAGGGCGGGGTCCAGGCCGTGAAGGGCATCGACCTCGACATCGCGGACCATGAGTTCGTCGTCCTCGTCGGCCCCTCCGGCTGCGGCAAGTCGACGACGCTGCGCATGATCGCGGGGCTCGAGGAGATCACCGGCGGCGACATCGCCATCGGCGGCACCGTGGTGAACGACATCCCGCCGCGCGACCGCGACATCGCCATGGTCTTCCAGAACTACGCGCTCTACCCGCACATGACGGTGTTCGAGAACATGGCCTTCGGCCTGACGCTCAGGAAGTTTCCGAAGGAGGAGATCAAGCGCCGCGTCGACAACGCCGCCCGCATCCTCGACATCGCGCCGCTGCTGGAACGCAAGCCCAAGGCGCTTTCCGGCGGCCAGCGCCAGCGTGTGGCGATGGGCCGCGCCATCGTGCGCGACCCGAAAGTCTTCCTGTTCGACGAACCGCTGTCGAACCTGGATGCCAAGCTGCGCGTGCAGATGCGCACGGAGATCACGAAGGTCCACCAGACGGTGAAGACCACCACCGTCTACGTCACCCACGACCAGGTGGAGGCGATGACGCTGGCCGACCGCGTGGTGGTGATGAACCACGGCATCATCGAGCAGGTCGGCCCGCCGCAGGAGCTGTACCACCACCCCGCGACCAAGTTCGTCGCCGGCTTCATCGGCAGCCCGGCGATGAACTTCATCCCGGCGCGGCTGGTAAACGGCGGCGCGGCGCTGAACGTGGAACTCGCCGACGGCATCCGCCTGCCCGTGCCGGAGGACCGCGCCGCGCGCTACGCCCCGCATGCCGGCCGGGACGTGCTCTTCGGCATCCGTCCCGAGCATCTGACCGAGCTTCGCCCCAACGACCACCGCCAGCACCTGGCGACCTTTCAGGCGGCGCCCGAGGTGGTGGAGCCCATGGGCATGGAGACGCTGCTGCACTTCTGGATGCAGGGGAACGAGATCTGCGCCCGCGTCGATCCCTCCACCCCGGCCGCGCCCGGCGTGCAGCAGACGCTCGCCGCCGACATGAGCCAGATGCACATCATCGACCCGCAGACGGACAAGGTTCTGTAGCCTTGCTCCCCCCCCCGCTGGCGGGGGAGGGTTGGGGTGGGGGTGGCCGGGCGGTATAGCCCCCTGCACCGCAACCCCCACCCAGCCTCCCCCGCCCGCGGGGGAGGAGACGGGCCGCGCCCCATCCGCGCTGCGCGCCGCACGCCAGAAAGAGTCCCATGGCCGACGACTACCAACCCGTCCTCATCGCCGCCCCGACGCTCGAGGCACTGATCACCGACATCTTCGCCGCGGCCGGCTGCGACCGGGCGGAGGCGAACCGCATCTCCACCCATCTCCTCGGCGCCAACCTCGCCGGCCATGACAGCCACGGCGTTGTCCGCGTGCCGCGCTACGTCGAATGGCAGCAGCAGGGTTACGTCGTCGCCGGCCAGCAGGCCGAGGTCGTGACCGATGGCGGCGCCTTCGCCCTCCTCGACGGCAAGTGGGGCTACGGCCAGACCGTCGCCCCCCAGGCGACGGCGCTGGGCATCGAGCGCGCGCTGAAGCACGGCACGGCGGTGATCGCGCTGCGCAATGCCGGCCATATCGGCCGCGTCGGGTCCTATTCCGAACAGGCGATCCGCGCCGGCCTGATCTCCATCCACTTCGTCAATGTCGCAGGCAGCGTCCTCGTGGCGCCCTTCGGCGGCACGGAGCGGCGCTTCTCCACCGCCCCCTTCTCCGTCGGCGTGCCGACCGACCCGCCGGTGGTGCTGGACTTCGCCACCTCGCATGTCGCCGAGGGCAAGGTGCTGGTCGCCTCCAACGGCGGCAAGGCGCTGCCCGCGGACGCGCTGATCGAACCGGACGGCACCCTCTCCGGCGACCCGCACACGCTCTACGGCCCCTACGAGAAGATCGGGCCGCGCAGCCCGGCCAACGGCCTCGGCGCCATCCGCGCCTTCGGCGACCACAAGGGCTCCGGCCTCGCCTTCATGTGCGAACTGCTGGCCGGCGCCTTCACCGGTGGCGGCACCTCCGGCCCCGTCGAGGCGCGCGGGCGCATCGCCAATGGCATGCTCTCGATCTTCATCTCGCCGAGCCACTTCGGCACCGAGGCTGCCTTCAAGCAGGCCACGCTCGACTACGTCGCCTGGGTGAAGTCCTGCACGCCCGCGACCCCGGGCGGCGAGGTGCTGGCCCCCGGCGAGCCCGAGGCGCGGCTGCGGGCGGAGCGCCTGAAGAACGGCGTCCCGCTGCAGCCCGACACCTGGGCCTCCATCCTGGCCTGCGCGCAGTCGCTCGGCGTCGCGGTGCCGAACCGCCCGTGAGCGAGACGCTGCCCCTGGCCGATTGCGCGCCGGCCGTCGCGCATCAGCGCCTCTCGGCCGCGCGGCAGCGGCTGCTGGCCGGGGCGGCGAACCGCATCCCGCTGGTCAGCGTCGCCTCCCAGGCGCGCGCGCTCGGGCTCTGGGACGGCAAGCGCGCCGCGCCGGGGGATGAGGCGCAATTCGCACTGATGATGGATCTCGGCGTCTTCGACCCTGTCGGCGATCACAGCCCCGCCATCGACCGCGTCGCCCGCGCCGCGCAGCCCGAACCCGGCAGCGACGACGCGGTGCTGCTGGCGGCGCTGCAGGCCACCCGCTTCGGTCTCTGGCGCGTCGCCGGCCCGCATGCGGAGGGGGGCGCCCGCCTCCTCCCCATGGGCGGCGACGGCGGGGAGATCCGGGTTATGGACACCGGTCTGTTTCAGGCCGCCCCCGGCAGCGGCGTCGCCGTGCGCCTGGCCTTCCCCGAGGGACTCGGCTTCGCGCTGACCTGCGGCGCCATCGCGCCCTGCGACACGCGCGTGCTGCAGCGCCTGCTGCTGGATCTCGCGCCGGAGAAGGGCGCGCCGGTGGTCCCCTCCCTCCCCGCGCAGGGCGACGCAGCGGTGCTGGAGCGGCTGCTGGCCCAGCCCGCGACGCGCGCGCGGCTTGCTGCGCTGCAACAGGGCAAGGGGCTGGCGGCGCGTGCCTATCGCGCGGCGATCGACCTCGGGCTGATGGGCCCCGTGCCGGGCCGCACGCCGGAGCACCTGATGCCGCGGACTGCTCCCTAGAGCGTGATCGCCGGATGTGGAATCACCGAAGGCGTGAATCACACGAAACATCAGGAGCATAGACCATGATCCGCGCTTCTGTGCGAGCGGATCATGGTCTAGGCGGACCCGATCAGACGGCGTCCGCCTCCCCGGGCGCATCGGCCAGTTCCAGCCGATAGCCGAGGCCGCGCACCGTGCGAATCTGCGGCGCCGCCTCGCCTGGCCCGGCTTCCAGCTTCCGTCTGAGGCGGCCAATATAGACATCGACCACGTTGGTCAGCGGATCCTCGGACAGGCCCCACACATTGCTGAGAATGCGTTCGCGCGTGAACAGCCGCCCCGGTGCGGTCATCAGCAACTCCAGCAGCGCCAACTCCTTCGCGGTCAGGTCGAGGCGGCGCCCGCCGAGGGTCGCCGTCAGCGCATCCCGGTCGAAGCTGAGGTCGCCGAGACCCAGCACGCGTGCCGCCTCGGCGAAGCGATTGCCGCGGCGGATCAGCGCCTCGAGCCGCGCGAGCAGTTCATCGAAGGCGAAGGGCTTGCCGAGATAGTCGTCGGCGCCCATCCGCAGCCCCTCGACACGGTCCTCGACCTGGTCGAGCGCGGTGAGCATCAGCACCGGCGTCGGGTCGCGGCGCTGGCGCAGCCGCTGGCAGAGTTCCCGTCCATCCATCGGGCCGGGCAGCATGATGTCGAGGATGATCGCGCTGAAGCGCTGTGCCGCCGCGGCCTCGAGCCCCGCAGGGCCGGAGCGCGCGAGCGTCACCAGGTAGCCCTCGGCCCGCAGCCCGCGGCCCAGGAAATCCGAGACCCGGGCATCGTCCTCGACGACCAGCAGCGACCGCATCAGCCAGTCCCCACGGCTGGCCGCGCCGGTGGCAGGGACTCGAGGGGGCCGGCCAGGGGCAGCGTCACCGTGGCCGTGGTGCCCTGGCCGGCCTGGCTCTCCAGCAGGATCGTCCCGCCATGCGCCTCGACGATCGCGCGCGCCAGCGGGAGCCCCAGGCCACTGCCTTCCCCGTGATGGTCCAGCGCGCGCCCGCCACGAAAGAACCGTTCGAAGACATGCGGCAGGTCTTCCTCCTCGATGCCGATGCCGTGATCGGTCACGCGCAGGACGGCGCTGCCCGGGCCGCGCAGCAGGGCGATCTCGACCGCTCCGCCGGGATGGGAATACCGGATCGCATTCTCGATCAGGATCATCGCCACCTGGCGCAGGCGCCCGACATCGCCTTCCACCACGGCCTGCGGGAGTTGGCCGGAGAGCCCGATCGCGACGCCGGCCGCTGTCGCCGTCGTGCCCGCCTCGTCCACCACACGGCGCAGCATGGCATCGAGCGCGACGGCAGCCATGCGTAGGCGCGGCGCGCCCGCTTCGGATCGTGCGAGGTAGAGCAGGTCGTCCACCAGACGCGCTGTGTGGGCCGCCTGGTCGACGATGCGGGCCAGGGCGGCGCGATACTCCTCGGCGGGGCGCTCCTGGCCGCGCAGGGTAATCTCCGCCTCGCCCCGGATCACCGTGAGCGGCGTCCGCAGTTCGTGCGAGATGTCGGCCAGGAAGCGACGGCGGGCACGGTCCGATTCGCTGAGCGCGGCATTCAGCGCGGCCAGTTCCGCCGTACGGGCGGCAACCGCCGCCTCGAGCCGGCGTCGTGCTTCCTCGTCCGAGGCGCGACCGGCAGCGACGCTGCCGATCATCGCGTTCAGGCTCGCGGCGACCCGCGCGAATTCCTCGGCGCCGCTGCCGATATCCGCCCGGCGCGTGAAATCGCCGGCCCGCACCGCCCGCGCCGTCTCCTCGAGTTCGCGCAGTGGCGCGTTCAGGCGCCGCACGAGCCATGCGAGGCCGCTAACGCCGAGGAGGATGACCAGGATCGCGCCAATGCCAGCGCCCGTGACGACCTTCCGCAGCGCCTGTTCCGCCGCATGCCGGGCGCTCATGGCCGCGCGGGCCTGCTCCTCCACCGCCGCATCGATCCACCCACGCAACCCGTCGCTGCTCGCCTCGCGGAGCGCACGGTCCAGCACCTGCTCCGCCTCACGCGGCCGTCCCTCCGCGATCAGCGCCTTGGCCGAGCGGAACTGTGCGAAGACGTGAAGGACGCCCCGTTCGATCTCGGCGAGGCGGGCAAGCTCCACCGGCTCGCCCGAGACGGGACCGAGGAAGGCCACCTCGCGGCCGATGCTCTGGCGGACGCGGTCCACCGCCCGCAGCATCCGGCGCCGTTCCTCGGCCTCCCGCACTTCGGTCACTCGGCCCGGGTGCTCGACGGCATCGGCCATGCGGGTGAACACGGCGTAGATGTCGGCGCGCAGGCGCAGATAGTCCTCGACCACCCGCGTCGCCAGACCGGAGCGCTCCACCTGCCAGCGCGCCGCGTCGGCGCCCCACCAGGCGACCCCGCTTGCGGCCATGGCGAGGATGAGAAGTACGGCGCAGAAGGCGGCAAGCTGAGTGCGGTACATGGGAAGCGATGTCGTGGTCATCGCCATCCTAACGGGCCATGACCGATAGTCCATTCATCACGGTCTCGCGATATACCCTTGGCCAAGCAACCAGGCCGCCAACGCCTCCGTTCGGCCGCATCCCATTCATGCAGCGTTCATGTGCCGGTCAGGCGGCACTCAGACACGTCATCCATCTCCCGTGCATCCGGCAGGGGCCGGTGACTGCAACAGGAGGGATCCATGGCGATCATCAACGGAAACGCGTCCGGCAACACGCTCATCGGCACCGGCGACGCCGACCAGATCAACGGCCGCGAGGGCGACGACAGCATGGCGGGCCAGGGCGGCAACGACACGATCATTGGCGGCGAGGGGAACGATACCCTCAGCGGCAATGACGGGAACGACAGCACGAATGGCGGCGAAGGCAACGACCTGCATCTCGGCGGATCGGGCAACGACACGCTGACCGACAACATCGGCAACGAGACGATGGAAGGCGGCGCCGGCGCCGACCTGCTGCGCGGCGGCCAGGGCAACGAGACGATGCTCGGCGGCACGGAGAATGATTCGCTCTATGGCGGCGCCGACAACGACCTGCTGCAGGGCGACGACGGCGATGACCGGCTCTT
>JAIYAI010000453.1 GCA_027489135.1 Acetobacteraceae bacterium | reverse complement strand
GGCCGGCGCCGGTCCGACTAGCGTGCCGGGAAAGGGGAGCGTCCAGCCATGGCCACCAATGCCTATCCGGTCGAGAGCGTCGGCGAGGCGTTCCTGGTGCTGATGAAGCGCCGGGGCGTCGACCATTTCTTCGTCAATGCCGGAACGGACAGCGCCAGCCTGGTCGAGGCCTATGCGCGCCAGCCCAGCAGCGGTCTGGATTTCCCGAACCCCGTCGTCTGCACGCATGAGAACCTCGCGGTCGGCATGGCGCATGGCTACACCATGGTCACAGGCCGGCCGCAGGCGGTGATGCTGCATGTCTCCGTCGGCGCGGCCAACGCGGTCTGCGCCCTGATGAACGCGGCGCGCGACAACATCCCCATGCTGTTCACCGCCGGCCGCACGCCGCTCTTCGAGCAGGGGCGCCGTGGCGCCCGCAACGTACCGATCCACTGGGCGCAGGAGATGTTCGACCAGGCCGGCATGGTGCGTGAGATCGTCAAGTGGGACTACGAGCTGCGCGACGGCACGGTGAACCTGGAGGACATCGTCGACCGGGCGCTCGCGGTGACCTCCGCGCCGCCGCAGGGGCCGGTGTATCTCACCCTGCCGCGCGAGGTGCTGGCGACCGAGATGCGCGAACTGGTGCTGGAGCGCGAGACGCTCGCAGTGCCGAGCGAGCCCGCCCCCGACCCGCGCGCCGTGGAGCAGTTGGCCGCGATGATCGCGACGGCGGAGTTCCCGGTGATCGCCACCGCGACGGCGGGGCGGCGGCCGTCCGATGTGCCGGTGCTAGCCGCGCTGTGCGACGCGCATGGCATCGGCGTGGTGGAGACGCATGCCCGCTTCCTCGGCCTGCCCTCCTCGCACCCGATGCATCTCGGCATCGCGCTGAAGCCGCATTTCCCGAAGGCCGACCTGATCATCGTGCTGGAGGCGGACGTGCCCTGGATGCCGTCGGTGGATGGCGGGCCGCGCGCCGGCTGCAAGGTGGTGAATGCCGGCGTCGATCCGCTCTTCTCCCAGTACCCGGTGCGCGGCTTCGGCGGCCAGCTTGCGATCACGGCGACGACGACGACGCTGCTGCCGGCGCTCGCCGCCGCGCTGGGCGCGAAGAGTGCCGGCGCCGAGGCGCGGCGGGAGCGGATCATGGCCGCATCGCGCGCGATGCGGGAGGGCCGGGCGGCGCGCATCGCGGCGCTGAAGGCGGCGCCGCGGATGAACAAGGACTGGATGAACATCTGTCTCAACGACGCGAAGCCCGCCGACGCGACCGTGGTGAACGAGTACTGGTCGACGCGCGGGCTGCTGGACTGCGAGGCGCCGGGCAGCTTCTTCCACCATCCGCCGGCGGCGGGGCTGGGCTGGGGCATGCCGGCCGCGCTCGGCGTGCAGATGGCGCAGCCGGGGCGGACGGTGATCGCGACGCTGGGCGACGGCGCATACATGTTCGCCAACCCCGCGGCCTGCCACCAGGTGGCGGCGGCGATGGAACTCCCGCTGCTGACGATCCTTTGCAACAACGCGCGCTGGCACGCGGTGCAGAACGCGGCGCAGACGCTGTATCCGGACGGGCATGCATCGAAGCACGCAACACCGGTGCCGCTGGCCGATCTCTCCCCCACGCCGGCCTTCGAGAAGTATGCGGAAGCCTCGGGCGGGTATGGGGAGGTGGTGAGCGATCCGATGGCGCTGCCCGGCGCGATCGAGCGGGCGCTGCGGGTGGTACGCGAGGAGAAGCGCCAGGCGCTGCTGAATGTGCTGAGCGCTTAGAGCGGCGCCACTGGGAGATTGATTGTGCATCGCCGCAGCAGCCGCGCCATGCGCCAACGCCTGCGGATGAACACCAGCGGCACGACCAGATCGCCCCGGCATATCGCGTCCAACACCGAGCCGGAACGAACCTTAACGCCGAGAACTCTGGCGGGCGCCCCGCGCGATGCACGCCACCCCTCCGGCGCAGTGTCGTGCAGGACGGCGATATCGAAGGGCGGCTTGCCGCCCCAACTCAGTCGTTGCGCCTTGTCGAGACGGACCGTGCGACCATCCGTATCACGCAGGATGCTGGCCGTTTCGTCGACACAGATCCGGTAGCCCGATCGTCGCGCGCGCAGGATGCACCATGCGGCAAGCGCGATGTACAGCGTCGTGCCGAATAGAACGACCACGACCGCGGGGAGCAATGTCAGGCCGATGAGCAGGCCGGAGACATCGCCGACCCAGAAGAGGATAGCTGTCACGAACGCGCCCAGCGCGGCGGTGAGGCCGAAGAAGCCGTTCACCAGCACGACCCGGAGCGCGCTGAGACGGAACTGCGTGCCCTGCGTCACGCCCGATCCTAGTCCAGCGAGAGATTGATCGCCCGGATCACCTCGCGCCACTTCTCCCCCTCGCGTGCGAGGAAGGCCTCCGTCTCCGCCCGCGTCGCCACATAGGGCTGGTAGCCGAAGGCGGCGATGCGCTGGGCGATGGCGGGGTCGCGTGCCAGCGCGATCAGTGCCGCGTTCAGGCGATCGAGGATCGGGTCGGGCGTGCCGGGCGGCGCGACCAGGCCGAAGAAGGTCGTCACCGCGATCTCCGGATGGCCCAGCTCCGCCATGGTCTGCAGGTCGGGCGCGGTCGGCCAGCGGCGCTCGAAGGCGGTGGCGATGACACGAAGCTGCCCGCCCTCGATCAGCGCCTGGGGCGGGCTGTCGAACATGAAGTCGACGCGGCCGACCATCACCTCGCGGTTCGACTGCGCCGACCCGGCGAAGGGCACATGCGTCAACGGCAGCCCTGTGCGCAGGCGGAACAGCTCCGTCAGCAGGTGGTTCGGCGTGGCGACGCCGTTCGTCGCATAGGTCAGGCCGCCAGGCTTCGTCCGTGCCAGCGCCTTCAGGTCGTCGAGGCTGCGGATCGGCGAGCCGCTGCCGACGATGAGCTGCATCGTCCCCGCCGCCATCATCCCCGCGACGGCGAATTTCGTCGGGTCGTAGTCCAGGTTCCGGTACAGCCAGCGGTTCAGCACGTTGGAGGCGAAGTTGCTGACCAGCAGCGTGTATCCGTCCGGCGCGGCGCGATAGACATAGGTCGCGGCGATGTTGGTGCCGGCGCCGGCGCGGTTCTCGACGACGAAGGGCTGGCCCAGGCGCTGCGACAGCCCCTCGGCAAAGGCGCGGGTGGTCGTGTCGGTGGCACCACCGGCGAGGTAGGGCACCACCACGCGCACCGGGCGCTGCGGCCAGCCATCCTGCGGCTGGGCGAGCGCCGGCGTGGCGAGGAGAAGCAGCAGCAGCCCGAGTGCGCGTCGCATCATACCGGTCCTTGCCCACCGGGGATGCGCAGCACCAGCCCGTCCAGCCCCGGCGCGAGCTGGATCTGGCAGGAGAGGCGCCGCCCCGGCGGCACCTCGCCCAGCGTGTCCGACAGCATGTCCATCTCGTCCTCGCCTGGCGGCGGCAGCTTCGCGGCCCAGGCGTCGTCCACGTCGACCATGCAGGTCACGCAGATGCACTGCCCGCCGCATTCCGCGGGCAGGCCCGGCACGTTGTGCCGCGTGGCGACATGCATCGCGGTCGGCCCGCCATCCGCGTCGAGCGTCGTCGCCGCACCGTCGGGCTGGATGAAGGTGAGGCGCATGGTCACTCCGGCTTCAGCCCCGCGAGCTGGATGGCACGCCGGGACCGTTCCCGCTCCTGGGCTATCAGCGCGATGAAGCCCTCGGGCGTACCCTGCTCCGGCGTCGCCATCAGGTTGCCGAGGCCCTCCACCCGGTCCCGCACGCCGGGGTCGGCCACCGCGGCCGCCAGCGCGGACTGCATGCGTGCCAGCGGCTCCGCCGGCGTGCCGGCCGGAGCGAAGAGCCCGACGAACGAGACGAGGCCCCCACCCTCGACGCCGACTTCCGCCAGCGTCGGCACCTCCGGCAATTGTGGCAGGCGGCGGTCCAGCCCGACGCCGATGATCCGCAGCTCCCCCGCCCGGTGCTGGGGCAGGGCGGTGGTGACCTGGTCGATGCTGCCGGTCAGCCGCCCCGAGAGGATATCCGCCGTGCCGCCGCCCGAGGCGCGGTAGGGCACGTGCGTCAGTTGCGTCCCCGTGGCCGCGGCCAGCAGTTCGATGATCAGGTGGTTCGTCGTGCCGGTGCCGGCGGAGCCGAGGCTCACCTGGCCCGGCCGTGCCTTCGCCAGCGCCACGAACTCGGCGAGGTTCGGCGCGGGCCCCTTCGGGTTCACCACGAGGACATTGGGCGTCCGGAACCCCAGCCCGATCGGCAGCAGGTCGCGCTGCGCGTCGTAGGGCATGCGGGCCATCAGCAGCGGATTGGTCACGATCGAGCCGTTGGCGCCGACCAGGAGGGTGTAGCCATCAGGCGCGGAGCGCACGACCGCCTCCGTGCCGACATTGCCGCCGGCGCCGACACGGTTCTCGATCACCACGGGCTGGCCGAGCTGCGCCGAGAGCACCGGGGCTGCGATGCGCATCAGCGTATCGAGGTTGCCACCGGCGCCGAAGGGCACCACCAGCCGCACCGGGCGCTCTGGCCAGGCTGCGCGGGCCGGATGGGCCAAAGGGACGGATATAGCGGGCACGGCCAGCAGACCGAGCGCGGCGCGGCGCGTGAACATGGTTGGAGTTCCTCCGTCCGCCGAGCGTGATCCGATCCGGGGGTGGCTGGCAAGGGCGCACGCGGCGGTGCACTCTGCCGCCCCAAGATGCGGCCGGTGCTACCGACCTGCCGCCCATCACGCGGGAGGACACGCGCATGGCCTACAAGCCCTTCGACCTGACCGGGAAGGTCGCGCTGGTGACGGGCGGCAATTCCGGCATCGGCCTCGGCATGGCGACGGCCATGGCGGAGGCCGGCGCCGACATCGCCATCTGGGGCACCAATCCGGAGAAGAACGCGGCGGCCAAGGCGGCGCTGGAGAAGACGGGGCGGAAGATCCTCGCGCAGATCTGCGACGTCGGCGACGAGGCGCAGGTGGAGGCCGCCTTCGCCGAGACGCTCAGGGTGATGGGCCGGGTCGATGGGTGCTTCGCCAATGCCGGCATCTCCGGCGGCCGCAGCGGGCCCTTCCTGGAGCGCACGCTGGAGCAGTTCGAGCGCATCCAGCGCGTGAACCTGACCGGCGCCTTCCTGACCTTCCGCGCCGCGGCGCGGCACATGCGCGACCGCGCCGCGGCCGGCGACAAGGGCGGCGTGCTGGTCGCCACGGCGTCGGTCGCCGCCATCGAGGGCGCGGCGCGGAACGAGCACTACGGCGCGTCCAAGGCCGGCGTGACGGCCATGGTGCGCGCGCTGTCGGTCGAATTGGCCAAGCACGGCATCCGGGCGAATTCCATCCTGCCGGGCTGGATCGAGACGGACATGACCGCGCGCTCCGTTGCCGACCCGAAGTTCAGCGGCAACGTGCTGCCGCGCGTGCCGATGCGGCGCTGGGGGACGGGCGCGGATTTCGGGGGCATCGCGGTGTATTTCCTGTCCGATGCCAGCAGCTTCCACACCGGCGACACCGTCGTGCTCGACGGCGGCTACACGAAGTTCTGAGGAGATGCGGTCCGATCGCCGCAGGGCCGCACGGCCCGAAGGCGTGAATCGGCCCGCGAGTTGGGTCCGATCGCCGAAGGGCCCCACGGCCCGAAGGCGGGAATCGGCCCGCCAAACGGAGTGCATCATGGCAGTTTCAGAAATCGGCGTCTGGCGCCTGGTCGAGACCTGGGCGAAGGACGACAAGGGCAATGTCATCCCCTCGCAGTTCGGGCCGACGCCGCTCGGCGTCGTCACCTTCGACGGGCGGCGGATGATCGCGGCCCTCGGTGATGCGCGGGACGTGGTGCCGGCAGAGGAACAGCCTCGGCAGTACAACTCCTATGCCGGGCCCTACACCTACGACGAGACGACGCTGGTCACGAAGGTCGATTGCGCCTCCTCGCCGGACCGCATGGGCACGGACCAGGTGCGCGGCGTGCGCTTCGAGGAGGGGGGGAAGTTCATGGTCCTCACCCCGCCGCCGCGCATGATCCGCGGCGTGATGCATCATCCGGAGCTTCGCTGGGAGCGCATGGGTTGAACCCACGCGCGGGGCGCGGCACCCTCTCGCCAACCGATTTGGGGGAGGGGCGCCATGCCCGCGTTGAACGCCACGCATGATCCGGCACGCCGGAGCTGGGTCGAGAGCGCCAACGCGCCCGGCACCGACTTCCCGATCCAGAACCTGCCGCATGGCGTGTTCCGCCGTGCCAGCGAGCCCTGGCGCGGCGGCGTCGCCATCGGCGACATGATCCTGGACATGGCAGCGGCGGTGGATGCCGGCCTCTTCCAGGGCATCCCGGCCGAGGCCGCGCGCGCGGCCGCGGAGCCGACGCTGAACCGGCTGATGAGCATGGGCAACGGCGCCGCCTCCGCGCTGCGCGCCCGGATCTCGGACGTGCTGAAGACCGGCTCCGAAGCCCAGGCGCTGGCCTCCCGCATCCTGGTCCGGATGGCGGAGGCCGAACTGCGCCTGCCCTGCCAGGTCGGTGCCTTCACCGACTTTCTCACCTCGACCTTCCATACCGAACGCGGCGGCCGGCGCACCCGCCCCGACAGCCCGCTGCCGCCGAACTTCAAGCACCTGCCCGTCGCCTACAACAGCCGCGCGACGTCGCTGCGCGTCTCGGGCGAAGCGGTGCGGCGGCCCAATGGCCAGCGCCAGACCCCGAATGGCGATGTCGTCTTCGGCCCCTGCGTGAACCTCGACTTCGAGCTCGAGGTCGGGCTCTTCATCGGCCCCGGCAATCCGCTCGGCGAACCTGTCGCGCTCTCCGCCGCGCCGGAGCACATCTTCGGCTACTGCCTGCTGAACGACTGGTCCGCCCGCGACATCCAGCGCTGGGAGAGCTTCCCCCTCGGCCCCTTCCTGTCGAAGAGCCTGTCCACCACCATCTCGCCCTGGATCGTCACCTTCGAGGCGATGGCGCCCTTCGCTGCGCCGGCCTTCCCGCGCGCGGCGGATGATCCGAAGCCACTGCCCTACCTGACCTGCCCGAAGGACCAGGCCGAGGGGCTGATGGACATCGCCCTCGAAGCCCTGCTGCTGACGCCCCGCATGCGGGAGGCCGGCCAGGCGCCGGCGCGCATCACGCTGACGAATTTCCAGAACATGTACTGGACCTTCGCGCAGATGGTCACGCACCACATGTCGAACGGCTGCAACCTGATGCCGGGCGACGTGCTGGGCAGCGGCACCGCATCGGGGCCGACCGACGACAGCCGTGCGTGCTATTCCGAGATCACGGAAGGCAAGAACCCGGTGACGCTGCCCAACGGTGAGACTCGGCTCTGGCTGGAGGATGGCGACGAGATCATCTTCCGCGGCCGGGCGCAGGCGACGGGCGCGGTGCCGATCGGCTTCGGCGAGTGCCGCGCCAGGATCGATCCGGCCCCTGCCTGGCCTGGCATGTGATGCCCAGGGAGGGAAGGAGAGAACTCCTTCCCTCCCTGGACCCACCCATCCTCCTTTTTCTGGCACGTATCCGGGATCACCACGGGCCGGTGCCAACAAGCAATGCTGGGGCGGAGTGGAGGGACTTCTTCCCCTCCAGCACATGCCCCGCCCCTCCGTCCTTCCCAGGGAGACGCCCATGCCCCGCCGCTATATCGACCTCTCCGTCGCCCTCAAATCCGGCATCCGGTCCGACCCGCCCGGCAGCGAGCCGAAGATCACCTATCTCGACCACCACCAGACCGCCCAGCGCATGGCGGACTACATGGGCGTCCCCACCAGCGCCCTGCCGGAAGGCGAATACGCCGCCGTGGAGCGGGTCGAGATCAGCACCCACAACGGCACCCATGTCGACGCGCCCTACCACTACTTCTCCCGCCAGGACGAGGCGCTGATCGCCGGCGGGCGCCCCTCGCTGCGCATCGACGAGATGCCGCTCGACTGGTTCCACAATCCGGGCGTGAAGCTCGACTTCCGGCATTTCGAGGACGGCTACGTCGTGCAGCCCGCGGATGTGGAGGCCGAGCTGCGCCGCATCGGCCATGTGCTGAAGCCGCTCGAGATCGTAGTGGTAAACACCCGCGCCGGGTCCCGCTACGGCGAGGACGACTACGTCGATTCCGGCTGCGGCATGTCGAAGGCCGCGACGCTCTGGCTGCTGGAGCGCGGCATCCGCGTCGTCGGCACCGATGGCTGGTCCTGGGACGCGCCCTTCAGCTTCACGAAGAAGCGAATCGAGGAGGGCGGCTCCCCCGACCTGATCTGGGAAGGGCATCGGGCCGGGCGGGAGATCGGCTACAGCCATATCGAGAAGCTGCACAATCTTGAACTGCTTCCGCCCGACGGGTTCGAGGTGATCTGCTTCCCGGTGAAGGTGTACCGGGGCTCGGCGGGCTGGACGCGGGCCGTCGCCATCATCGACGACTGACGCTGCGGCCACCCCGCCCCCCCCGCCAGCGGGGGAGGGAGAGGGGCAGCGTGCCCAACACGACAGCAGTTGCGGTTCGACGGCGCGATTTTCCCGCGCCGGCCGCGGTTGCCGCCTCGCGGCGACAGGGGCAGCATGCGCCCGTCGCAATCCCGGGACGCCCGCCATGGCCAAGATCGACACCGCCCGCTTCCTCAAGGACCTGAACGACCTCCGCCAGATCGGCAAGTTCAAGACCGGCGTCCATCGCCCGACCTACACGCCGCAGGACATGGAATCGCGGCGCTGGCTGATGGCGCGGCTCGAGGAATGCGGGCTGGAAGCGAGCATCGACGGCATCGGCAACGTCTTCGGCCGGCACAAGGGGCCAGGGCCCCACATCCTGGCCGGCAGCCATATCGAGAGCCAGAACGAGGCCGGCTGGCTCGACGGCGCGCTCGGCGTCGTCGCCGGCGTCGCGCTGGCCCGGGCCGGCCTCCCGGTCGATGTCTGCGCCTTCGCCGACGAGGAAGGGCATTTCGAGGGCGGCTTCCTCGGCTCCAAGTCCATCATCGGCGAGCTGTCGGAGGCCGAGATGGACCGCAGCCGCAGCCGCAACGACGGGCGGCCGCTGCGCACCTGGCTGGCCGAGGCCGGGCTTGCCGGCCTGCCGCGCATCACCCTCGACCCCGCCCGCTACAAGGGCTTCTTCGAGATGCATATCGAGCAGGGCACGCAGCTCGAGAATGCCGACCTCCGCGCCGGCGTCGTCACGGGGATCGTCGCGATCTGGCAGTGGCGCATCACCATCGAGGGCATGCAGGACCATGCCGGCGGCACCACGATGGCGGAGCGCAAGGATGCCGGCCTCGCCGCCGTCCGGCTGCTGGCCATGCTGGACCAGGAATTCCCGAAGGTCTGCGGGGAGCGCAGCACCTGGACCTGCGGCCGCATCGCGGTGGAACCCGGCGCGCCGAGCATCATCCCGGGCCGCGCGGATATCCTGTTCCAGTTCCGCGACATCGACGTGGCCGTGCTGGAGCGGATGGAGCGGTGCCTCCGCGCCTGCGTGCAGGAGAGCAACCGCCGCGAGCGGACGGTGGCGACGCTGACCAACATCTCGAAGTCGCTGCCCGCGCCCTGTGACCCGGCGATGATGGCGGCCCTCGACGCCGCGGCCGAGAGCCTGGCGCCGGGCAAGTGGCAGCGTATGCCTTCCGGCGCCGGGCACGACGCGCAGTACATCGCGCGGCGCATGCCGGTGGCGATGCTGTTCACGCCGTCGATCAAGGGCATCAGCCACCACTGGGCCGAGGACACGAAGGAGGAGGATCTCGCGCTCTGCGTCAGCATCCTCGGCAATGCGGCGGAGCGGTTCCTGAAAGGCTAAAGACCGAGGGCCGTCAGCCCCGGATGATCGGCCGGCCGCGGCCCCGGGGCGGGCCAGTGGAATTTCCGCGCCGCCTCGGTGATCGGCACGTCGTTGATGCTGGCATGCCGCGCCCGCATCAGGCCTTCGCCATCGAACTCCCAATTCTCGTTGCCATGGCTGCGGAACCACTGGCCGCTGTCGTCGCGCCATTCGTAGACGAAGCGCACGGCGATGCGGTCGTCCTGCCAGGCCCAGACCTCCTTGATCAGCCGGTAGTCCAGCTCGCGCGCCCACTTGCGCGTCAGAAACGCCACGATGGCGGGGCGGCCGGAGAAGAACTCCGCCCGGTTCCGCCAACGGCTGTCCTCGGTGTAGGCCAGCGACACGCGCTCCGGGTCCCGGCTGTTCCAGGCATCCTCGGCGGCGCGGGCCTTCTGCGCGGCGGTCTCCGCCGTGAAGGGCGGCAGGGGCGGTCTTGCCATGGCGTCTATCCCTTCGTGGCGAGATGCGCGCGCCATCCGCCCGTCTTCGAGATATCCGGCGCATCGGTTACCCCCGCCGCCTCCGCGACGAAGCCGAGCGGGGTCGAGCCGTCGTCCAGCGTCACGCGGCTGAAGCCGAGCGGCGGCGGAATCTCCGCCAGGAAGGGCCCGATGGAGGCGGCCGGCAGC
>JAIYAI010000522.1 GCA_027489135.1 Acetobacteraceae bacterium | reverse complement strand
GCGCGCCCTCGGCGGCCAGGGCGAAGTCCAGCAGGCGGTGGGTGTAGTCGAAGGTCGGGCCCAGCATCTGCCCGCCCGGGAGATCCTTGTAGGTCGCGCTGATTCGCCGCTGCACCTGCATCGCGGCGGTGTCGACGGGGGTGGAGGCGCCGAAGCGGGGCAGGGTGGTGCGGTAGGCGCGCAGCAGGAAGGCAGCCTCGATCAGGTCGCCGCGCGCCTGCTTGATCGCCAGCGCCGCGAGGCCGCGGTCGTGGCAGGAGCCTTCCGCCATCACCCGGTCCACGGCGAGGCCAAGCTGCTGCTCGACCTGCGCCAGGGAAAGCTCCGGCACGGCGGGATCTCCGCGCCGCGCTTCGGCCAGCCAGGCATGGGCATGGGCGATGGCGTCCTCGCCGCCCTTGACCGCGACATAGGCCATCAGGCGCTCTCCTCGATGCGCACCGTGCGCGGCAGCGCGGCCAGCGACGCGCCGGCGCAGAGGATCACGTCCACCCCGCGCGGGAACAGCGCCGCGTTGCGGGCCCAGGCGGCGACGAAGCCCGGCGGCAGGCCGTCGACGCGCAGCATGTGCGCGGTCTCGATCCCGGGACCCGTCAGCCGCAGCGTCGGGCCGCGCGCCAGCGAGGCGACCTGCAGCACCAGCGTCGCACTATCCTGCGGCGCCTCCTCCGTGCCCTGGGCGAGCGAGTCGAATCCCGGCATCGTGCCGCAGGCCAGCGCGAACTGCGCATCACCCGCCGCGGCGACCAGCGGGCAGCCGGCATGGAAGCGCAGCCAGTCCGCCGCCGGCGCAGATGCATCGTCGATCCAGACCGGCGTGTCGGCATCGGCCAGGGTCAGCAGCACCGCGCCCGCCGCGGGGCCGAGCGGCACCGGCGGTTCCGCCGAACCGGCATCGAGATGCTGCACGCGGCCGGGGCGGCTCATCGCCTCCAGCACGGCTCGGAAGCAGCGCTGCGCGTCGAGCGAGGGGTCGGCGAAGCCGTCTGTCAGCGGCATCTCAGGCCCCCCGCATGATCGCCATGGTAGAGAAGGCGACCTTCGTCGCCGCGGCCTTGCGGGCGATGGCATCGCGCCGTGCCGCCTCGGCCTCGGCCAGCGGCGCGATCACCTCCGCCATCACGGCTGCGTGCAGCCCCGGCATCTGCAGCGCCGCGTCGAGCAGCGCGGCAAGCTCCGCCTGGCGCGCATCGCGTCCCGCGACATAGGCATGGCCCAGCGTACCGTTGGCAAGCCGCACCGTGCAGCGCGTCACCGTCATCTCGCCGAGGTTGAAGGGGGCGCCGTCGCCGCCCTGACGGCCGCGCACCATGACGAGCCCCGTCTCCGGCCCGCGCAGGCGCGTGTGGGCGGGCAGCTTCGGCAGCGCCTGCATCCGTGCGGCGATGGCGTCGCCGCCGCTGCGGGCCAGCACGCCCATCCAGGCGCGGCGTTCGGCGGGGGAGGTCATGTCATCCATGGATGTCTAGACAACTACATCCCGCCCCGGCTACGGTCAACGCCGGTATGGCGCCGCGGGCGGAGCAGATGGTTGAACTTCCCATGACAGTGCCGCCCGACGCGGTGCTGGCCCGCGGCCAGGGCGTCTCGCTCTGGCGCCAGATCGCGACCGCGATCGAACGCGACATCGCCGGCAGCGCGGGGGCCATGCAGCCCGGCGCCCGCCTGCCGACCGAGGCCGCGCTCTCCGCCCGCTTCGGCGTCAACCGCCACACCGTCCGCCGCGCCATGGAGGAGTTGGAGGCGCGCGGCCTGATCCGGGTGGAACAGGGCCGCGGCGCCTTCGTCGCCGAGGACGTGCTGGACTATCCGCTCGGCCCCCGGACCCGCTTCACCGAGGCGATCCAGCGGCAGAACCGCGAACCCGCGGGCCGCATGATCCGCATCACGGAAATCGCGGCGGAGGCGCAGGTGGCGAAGGCGCTCGGCCTCCGGCGCGGCCGGCCCGTGGTGCTGGCGGAGCGCCTCGGCCTGGCGAATGGCCGGCCCGTGGTGATCGGCAGCCACTACCTGCCGGCGCAGCGCTTCCCCCTGATGCTGGACCTGCTGTCGGAGAATCCCTCCATCACCCGGGCGCTCGCGCGCAGCGGCGTGCCGGACTACCGCCGCCGGAGCACGCGCATCACGGCCCGCATGCCGACGCCGGAGGAAGCGACGCTGCTGCAGCAGTCCCGCGCCCGCCCCGTGCTGGTGACGGAGGCGATCAATGTCGACGCGGCCGGCGTGCCGGTCGAACTCAGCATCGCCCGCTACGCCGCGGCGCGCATGCAGCTTGTGGTGGAGAGCTGAGCATGGCGGCCTTTGACATCACCGGTGGCGAGGTGCTGTCCGGCGACGCGATGGCGCCCGGCACGCTGCACCTGCGGGAAGGCCTGGTCGCCGGGGCCGGCGGCGCGGCACGGCGCTTCGACGCGACGGGGCTGCTGGTCATGCCCGGCCTCGTCGACATCCATGGCGACGCGCATGAGCGGGCGATCCAGCCGCGGCCGGGCGTCAGCTTCGCCCCCGCGCTGGCGGTGCGCGACACCGCGGCGCAACTGCTGGCGAGCGGCATCACCACCGCCTATCTCGGCGTCACCCTCTCCTGGGAACCCGGGCTGCGTTCGCGCGAGACCTGGCGCGCGCTGCTGGAGGCGCTGGACCAGGCGCGGCCCGCGCTGCCGGCGCCCGACCTTCGCGTGCATTGCCGCTTCGAGGCCGACAATCTCGACGCTTTGGAGGAGGTGTTGGCCGACATCGCGGCGGGCCGCGTGCATCTCCTCGGCTTCAACGACCATACGCCGCCGATTCTGAAGCGCCTCGGCGACCCGAAGCAGATGGCGAAATATGCCGGCCGCGCCGGCCTGCCGGTGGAGGAATTCGATGCGCTGATCCGCCGCGTCGCTGCCCGGCGCGACGAGATCCCCGCCGCCCGCGCCCGGCTGGCCGCTGCCAGCAAGGCCGCCGGCATCCCGATGCTGAGCCATGACGACGCGACGCTCGAGGACCGTGCGCACTACCGGAGCCACGGCGCCACGATCTGCGAATTCCCGATGGCGGAGTTCGTGGCCGAGGGCGCCCGCGCGCAGGGCGAGGCGGTGGTGATGGGCGCGCCCAACGTGGTGCGCGGCGGCAGCCATCTTGGCTGGGCCAGCGCGGCGCCGCTGGCGGAGCGCGGCCTCGTGACCGTGCTCGCCAGCGACTACCACTGGCCCGCGCTGCTGGAGGCGCCCTTCGTCATGGCGCGGCGGGATGGCGGGATGGATCTTGCCCGCGCCTGGGCCCTGGTCTCGGCCAATCCGGCCGCGGCGGCAGGGCTCGACGATCGCGGCGCGCTGCTGCCCGGGCGGCGCGGCGACGTGGTGGTGGTCGATCCGGCGGGGCCGCGCGCGGTGGCGGTGTTCTGCCACGGGCGGCCCGTTCACCTCACCGCGGAGGGGGCGATGCGGCTGTCCTGAAGGGATCCGTATCCCAGGTGAAATCCTGCAGATTCAGCCCGCAAAGGCCCTGTTCCACATCCCAGGCCTTCGCATAGGCGCGCACGGCGTCGAGATACGCGGGCTGCGGCGGGTAGCCGCCGGGCCAATGCGGCGGGTTGAAGGTGGAGATGCCGTTGATCGTCGGCAGGCGCAGGGCCTCGCTGATCAGCATCGCCTCCGTGTTGTGGTTGTAGACATTGGCGGTCTCCTCGCCGAAGCGGCTTTCCTGCCGCGCGGCGGTGACGAAGAAGGCGCGGCACTCGGCGGGCGGCGGCGGCACCCGGGCGAGGCGCCCGGCCTCCAGCGGGCGGTCGAGGAAGCGCGGGCTGTAGGCGTTCACCTGCTCCGCCAGCAGCCCGGCGGTCGCCAGCAGCGCCAGCGCCACACCCGCGGCGCGCGGCGTGCGCGCCACGAGCCAGGCCAGCATCGCCAGCGCCAGACCGATCACCGGGATCACGATGAACAACTGGTACCGCGCCACAACGCGCGCCGCCTTCGCCCCCGGCACATACTGGTACACGAACCACCAGGCCGAATGCCCGTCGATCCGCAGCACCAGCGCCCAGGTCAGCAGCGTCGCCAGCGCCACCGCCCGCAGCAGCGCCGCGCGATCCGTCGGTGCCGCGCGCCAGGCCCAGGCGACGGCGCCAAGGAAGGCCAGCAGCAGCAGCACGGGCAGGCCGGTCATCTGCTCCGACCAGAGGGGGAAGCCGGGTCGAAACGCGTCGTTCAGCGCCGTCACCAGCCAGCCCCAGAGCAGGTTCTTCTCGCCCACGTGCAGGATGTCGAGCGGTGCCACGGTGTATTGCGCCACCATCCCGGCATAGTCGTGCATGCCGGTCTCCCGCGCCTTCGGCAGGTAGAGCATGGCGAAGGGCAGGTTCACCACGGCGGCGAGCACCAGCACCAGCAGCAGCGGCGCCCAGCCGCGCAGCAGCGCGCGGCCCAGCGCACGCCGCCGCTCCGCACCCGCCACCAGCGTCCAGCACGCCACGAAGGCCGCACCGAAGAAGGCGGAATACCAAGCCATGTAGAACCCGGTCAGCAGCATCAGCGCATGCCACAGCACGAAGCCCGCGCCCCAAAGGAAGGTCAGCCTCCGCCGCCCCGCCAGCAGCGCCGTCGCCGTCCCGTGCGCCAGCACTCCCAGCATCGGCACGAGCGAGACGCTGAAGAGCTGCGCATGGCTCGCCCGGATGAAGAGGTTGTTCGAGAGGGTGAAGAGCGCGGCCCCCAGCAGGGCCCAGCCGAACGGCAGCCCGAAGACCCGCCGCCCCAGCAGATGGAAGCCGAGGAACCCGATGCTCCGCAGTGCGACGTTCGCAAGCTCCCCGGCCAGGAAGGAATCGGCGCCGACGGTGCGGAACACCGCCAGCAGCATCCCGAAGCCGAGATAGCCGTCATTATAGCCGAGCGTCGCCGGCACGGGGTGGAAGTAGAAGGTGCGGTCCCAGCCGATCGCCTGGCCGCGCAGCCAATTCCCCCAGTGCTCCATGATCGCCAGCGCGATCACGCCGTCGTGCCGGTCGCCGATCAGCAGGGTGAAGCCGTCGGCGATCTGGCCGCGAAAGAAGACCGCGAGGCAGGCGAGGCATGCCAGCGTGCCGAGCACGCCGCGCAGGACGGGGGAGAGGCGCATCACGCCCTTATGTCAGGCAATCAAGGCGAAGGGACGGCGGGTTAGGCCGGCTCGTCCTCCTCTGCCTCCATCATGCGCACGAGTTCGTCGGTGCTGACCAGCAGTACCTTCCGCCCGTCCAGGACCTGCGGCACCGCATGCTGCAGCGTCTCCCACCGCGCCTCGATGGCGTCGAGGGCGTCGTCGAGGGTGGCGAACTGCTCCAGCACGGGGGCGGGTCCGTCGCCCTGGCGGGAACGCAGGTAGAAGGGGCCGGTGGCGCTCATGGCTCGTCCTGCCTGTGATGCATGCGGGGACCGCTGCCTACCGCAAAGTGGCGGCGCGGGCGAGAGGCCCCGGACGCCCCGCGTGGAGGAAGGTCTCGGGCGCTCCGCGGGGGCCAGTCTCAGGCGCTCCGCGAGGGCCAGTCTCAGGCGCTCCGCGGGGACCAGTCTCAGGCGCTCCGCGCCGGGGTCACCCGGGCCAGCCCGCCATGCAGGTCGAGCATCCGCTCCAGCCAGCCATGCACGGCGTCCTCCGGCGCGACCAGCGCCAGCGGGCTGGTCACCCGCGCCCACATCATCGCGCCGAAGATGAGGTAGTCTGCGAAATCCGGCTCCTCGCCGCCGAGGAAGGGCTGCGCCGCCAGCGTGCCGCGCAGCGGTTGCAGGCTGGCGCGGAAGGCGGACAGTCGCTCCTCCCGTCCCGCGGTCACCTGCGCCAGGGGCATGCCGAAGCGGCGCTCCCGGCTTTCGATGAAATAGGCGCGGTCCTGCGGGTCGAGCATGTCCGGGATGTCCGAGACGATGAGGCGGACGATCCCGGTATGCAGGACGCTCTCGCTCCAGGCGGCGACGAAGCGATAGGGGGCGGGCTGCCCGTGCATCAGCGACGGCGCATCCGGATAGGCCTCGTCCAGATAGGTCGCGATGTCCCACGATTCCGTCACCACGCGCGCGCCGTCGACCAGGACCGGCACCTTGTCGTGTCCGGTGAAGGAAAGGCGTTCGCGCTCCGTGAACCGCCAGGGGATGCTGTCGAAGGCCAGGCCCTTGTGTGCCAGCGCCATCCGGATGCGCCAGCAGAAGGGGCTGAAGACGCGCGCCGGGTCGGTGCCGCAGAGTTCGTAAAGCTGGCGGGCCATGTCGTGTCAGACCTCCGGTCCGGTGCCACGGCCGGGGATCGGACGACGGCATCCGGGCGCCACGCGGGCTTACCAGATCGGTCCCGCGGCCGCATCTGGCGTGCGGCGGGGGTTACCCGCGGCCGCATCTGGCGCGCGGCGGGACGTACCCGATGATGCGCGACGGTGGCACCGCGGCGATTCCCTGGGCGGGGTGGTGGATTCGATCAGGATCAAGGCCGCCGGTTGGGCGAAGGCTTATCCTGCCTGGGCAACCACGCAGGCGCGGTCCCCGTCGTGACAAGCATCCTGGAGATCTTTCCGCTGCGGCATCCGCCGCGCCCCGCCTTCCTTCACCGCCCACGGCTGCGCATGCTGCTGGCCGGGCTGCGGGATCTCGCGGCGCGCCTGCTCCGGGGGCGGGCACGACCGGAGACGGTGGCTGACGCGCTGCATGCCGCGGCGCGTATTGCCCTGCATCGCATCGCGGAGGAACTCGATCCCCAGTGCGTCGACGGGTGCGCGACCGAGCGCGGCCTCGCGCTGGCGACGGCAGCCGGCAGCGATCTTGAGGCCTGCGCGGGCGGTCTGGCGCGGGCAGGGTTGCGGCTCGGGCGTCGGCGGCTGCGGTCGCGGCGCGGCGTCAGGCGGAGTTGACGGAATCCGCACCGCAGCATCGGTGGGAATTGCCAACCATCGCGTCGCGGTGGCGGGAGTGGCGTGCTGGGTCGTGGCGCTTGTGCCACAGGCTCCGGACATCTGCGGCACCGCGCACCACGACGACGGCGCAGGCCCGTGCCGTTGCGGAGCGCGGTCGCCGGCCAGCCTCGCGAGATTGTCGACGGACCTGTCCCCAGGCTTCTCCACCGCGCTGGGGATAACTCCGGCCTTGATCTCGATCCGCGCAGGTCATCAGCCCGCGCGGATCGGCCTCGCCCGCGACCGGCAGGCGGCGGAACAGACGGCGCCGCCGCCCGGGCCTACTCCGCCGGCGCCATCGCGCCATGCGGGACGCCCGGCGCCACGGTGCTGCGGCGCTGCCCCAGCCGCAGCCAGCGCGGAGTCAGACCGCCCAGGGCCAGCCCGTAGAGCGCCGGCACCACCAGCAGCGTCGCCAGCGTCGCCAGGAGGAGCCCGCCGATCATGGCGACCGCCATCGGCCCCCAGAAGGTCGATAGCGTCAGGGGGATGAAGGCGAAGACGGCGGCCAGCGCCGTCAGCACCACGGGCCGCGCCCGGCGCACCGTGCTTTCCACGATCGCCACGCGCAGCGCCGCACCGGCTTCAAGGTCCTGCCTGACCTGGTCCACCAGGATCAGCGTGTTGCGCATGATCATGCCTGCCAGCGCGATGACGCCGAGGAGGGCCACGAAGCCGAAGGGGCTGTCGGTCAGCAGCAGCGCCGCCGCTGCCCCGGGGATGCCGAGTGGCGCGGTGGCGATGACCAGCGCGGTCCGCCCGAAGTGGCGGAGCTGGACCATCAGCAGCAGCAGCATCGCCGCGACCATCACCGGGAACAGGGAGAACAGCGCCTTGTTCGCCTTGCCGCTCTCCTCCGTCGCCCCGCCTGTCACCAGGCGGTAGCCCGGCGGCAGGGTGGCGCGGACCTGGTCCATGAAGGGCTGGGCCGCCGCGGTGACGTCCGGCGCCTGCAGCCCGTCGCGCACATCGGCGCGCACCGTCAGGTAGGGCTCGCGGTTGCGGCGCCAGAGGATCGGCTCCTCCATCGCCGGCTCGAGCCGAGCAAGCTGGCTGAGCGGCACGGCGCCGGCGGGCGTCGCGATGGAGACGTCGCCGAGGGCGGCGAGCGCCAGGCGCTCCTCGGCGGGGGTGCGCAGCACCACGTCCACCAGCCGGTTGTTCTCTCGGAGTTGCGTCGCCGTCACGCCGGAGACGAGGGCCTGCATCGACTGCGCCACCTGAGCGGGCGCCAAGCCAAGCTGTGCGAGCCGCTGCTCGTCCAGCACCAGGCGCAGCGCCGGCATCCGCTCGCCCCAGGCGAGGGAGGCGTCGCGGGTGCCGGGCACGGCGCGCAGCGCCGCCAGCGCGCGGTCCGCGACTTCCCGCAGCACGACCCTGTCGGGGCCATGGACGCGGAACTGCACGGGGAAGCCGACCGGGGGGCCGAAATCGAGGCGCGAGACGCGGAGGCGGGCATCCGGCACGGACCCGTCCTCGGCCAGCGTCATCAGCTTCGTCCGGATCCGCTCCCGCGCCGCGAGGTCGGCGGTGTTGATCACCACCTTGGCGAAGGCCTCGTTCGGAAGATCGGGGTTCAGCGCCAGGAAGAAGCGCGGGCTGCCGGCACCGAGATAGGTCGTGACGGTCAGCGCGCCGGGGTCCTTGGCCAGCACCCGCTCCACTGCCTCGGCAGCCTGCTGCGTGGCGCCGAGCCCCGCGCCCTGGCGGAGGTTGATGTCCACCAGCAGCTCCAGCCGCGCCGAGGTCGGGAAGAACTGCTTCTTCGTCGCTGCCATGCCGGCGAAGCCCGCGACCATCACGCCCAGGGTCAGCGCCAGCACGACGAAGCGATGGTCGACGCACCAGCCGACCAGCGTGCGGAAGCCGCGGTAGAAACGGCCGTCATAGTGATGGGCATGCACCGCCTTCGGCCGCGGCAGCAGCTTCACGCCGAGCCAGGGGGTGAACACCACCGCGACGATCCAGCTCGCCAGCAGGGCGATGGCGACGACCCAGAAGATGCCGCCCGCATATTCGCCCGCGGTCGAGGCCGCGAAGCCCACGGGGAGAAATCCGGCCACCGTCACCAGCGTGCCGGACAGCATCGGGAAGGCGGTGTTGGACCAGGCGAAGCTTGCGGCGCGGACACGGTCCCAGCCCTCCTCCAGCTTCACCACCATCGCCTCGATCGCGATGATCGCGTCGTCCACCAGCAGGCCGAGCGAGAGGATCAGCGCGCCGAGGGTGATGCGCTCCAGCTCCATGCCCAGCGCCAGCATCGCCAGGAACACCATGGCCAGCGTCAGCGGCACCGCGAGCGCCACCACGATCCCGGCGCGGACGCCGAGCGAGGCGAAGGAGACCAGCATCACCACGCCAAGGGCGGCGACGAACTTCAGCAGGAACTCGCCGACGCTCTCGGCCACCACATGCGGCTGGTCGGCGATCTGGTGGATGGCGAGGCCCGTCGGCAGGTCCGCCCGCACCTGCGCCAGCGTCGCGCGCAGCTCCTCGCCCATCGCCAGCACGTCGGCGCCGGGGCGCTTCGCCACGGCGACCAGCACGGCGGGCTCGCCCCCGAAGCGGATGGCGCTGCTCGGCGGGTCCTGGGTGCCGCGGCGGATCGTGGCGATGTCACCGAGCCGCAGCGTCCGCCCCGCCGCCTCGACCGGCACGGCGCGGATCGCGGCGAGTCCGTCGAAGCCGGCATCGGTGCGCAGCCAGACGCGGGAGGAGGGCGTCTCCACCACGCCTGCCGGCGCGACCGCGTTGTTGCGCGCCAGCGCATCGGCGATGGCACTGGGCGCGACGCCGATCGTGGCGAGGCGGGCATGGCTGACCTCGACGAAGACCTGCTGCGCCTGCTCGCCGAAGATCGCCACCTTGCCGGCGTTCGGCAGTTGCAGGAAGCGGAGGCGCAGGCGTTCCGCCTGGCGGATCAGCTCCGCATTGTCGGCGCCGGTGATGGCGAAGACGGCGGCGTAGACGTCGGAATACTCGTCATCCAGGAAGGGGCCCTGCACGCCGGCGGGGAGCAGGTGGCGCATGTCGCCCACCTTCTTGCGCACCTGGTACCACATCTCCGGCACCTGGCGCGGCGGCGTGGTGTCGCGCAGCAGCACCTGCACCACGGCCTGGCCGGGGCGGACATAGGTCTGCACGTAGTCCAGGTATTGCAGGTCCTGCAGTTTGCTCTCGATGCGATCGGCGACCTGGGCCTGCATCTCCTCCGCCGTCGCGCCGGGCCATTGCGCTGAGATGACCATCGTCTTGATCGTGAAGCTCGGGTCCTCGGCGCGGCCGAGCTTGAGATAGGCAAAGCCACCGGCGGCGCCGAGCAGCAGGATCAGGAAGAAGGTCAGGGCGCCGTTGCGCACGGCGAGTTCGGAGAGGTTGAGGCGCATCGTCTGGGCGTCCGTCTTATGCGAGGCGTCGCCTCGCGCTCCACCAAGGGGCGCTGCCCCTTGGATCCCCGCCAAAGGCCGAAAGGCCTTTGGAAACCGCTTGCTATCCGTGCATCGCCAAGCGCGGCGCGTCAGCGCAGAGTCGACGCCAGCCGCGTCTCCACCACCCGCACCGGCAGGCCGGGATCGAGAAGCTGCGGCCCCAGCGCCACCACCTTGTCGCCAGGCGCCAGCGCCGGCGCGCGGAGCGTCGCCGTGACCTCGCCGAGGCGCACCACCTCGACCGGAACGGCGGAGAGCCTCGCCCCCTCCACCTTCCACACCATCGGCCCCTGGCCGCGGTCGTGCAGGGCGGAGAGCGGCAGCGTCGCCACCGGCGCGGCGCCCGTGCTCGCGGCGGCGGTGCGGACCGTGCCGGTCATGCCGAGCGCCACCCAGTCCGGCGCCTCGGCCGGCAGGGCGAAGCGCGCGGCATAGGTGCGCAGCGCCGTCTCCGCCTGGGGCGAGAGCTCACGCAGGCGCACGGGCAGGGGCGCATCGCCGGGGCGAGACCAGAAGGCGGCCTGGGCGACGGCGCCGGGCGCGAGGCCGGCAATCGCCGCCTCAGGCACCTGCACCACCAGGTCGCGTTCGGCCGGGTTGGCGAGGCGCATCACCGGCGTGCCCTCCGCCACCACCTGGCCGGATTCGGCCAGCAGCGTGGTGACGACCCCAGCGGTCGGCGCGCGCAGCACCGAGTAGTCCAGCCGGTTGCGGGCCAGGGCCACCTGGGCGCGGGCGGCCTCCACCTTCTCGGCGGTGCTGCGCGCCGCGGCCTGGCGCTGGTCGTCGAAAGCGGGGGAGACGTGGCGCGCCTCGAGCAGGGCGCGGGAGCGCTGGGCGTCGGCGGCGGCCTGGCGGGCCTGCGCCTCGGCCGCGGCGAGGTCGGCCTCGGCAGCGCGCAGGCTCAGCGCGAGATCCGCCGGGTCGAGCCGGGCGAGGGGCTGCCCGGACGTGACGCTGGCGCCGACATCGACCAGGCGCTCGACGATTCGGCCCGCGGCGCGGAAGCCGAGATCGGTCTCCCGCCGGGCACGGACCACGCCGGTCCAGGCGCGGGACTCCTGCGGATCGGAGAAGGCAACCTCGGCGACCTGCACGGGGCGGGCGGGGGGTGGGGCGGGGGTTTCGGCGCGGTTCGCCTCCGCGCGGCAACCCGCGAGGGCGGCGAGCGCGAGGAGGGAGAGGGCGGTGCTGCGCATGATGGCGGCTCCAGGGGAACGTCCTGGAGCGGAGTATGGCTATGAAGTGATGAAAGTCAATAATCGTCAGTCGGCAGATGTCACGGGCGGAGGGCGCGCAGCACGAACTCCGTCATGCTGGCCACCTGGGCGCGCAATTCCTCGGGCGTCTGGCCCTTCTTGCGGATGCAGGCCTCGACGATGGCGGGGTGGTTCCAGGCGACCATGGCGTTCATGGCGCATTCGGCGGCCGCGTGCGGATCGGGGGCGGCGAATTCGCCCCGGGCGATGCCGCTCTCGATCACTCTCTGGGCCACGGCATGGATCCGGGCGAGATGCGTCTCGATCACCCCCCAGTGCTCCTCCATGGCGGCGGTGACCATGTCGTACATGCGCCGCTCCCCGAAGAAGGCGGCCATTTTCTGCTCGAAGATCGCGGAGAAGAGGCGGCGCAGGCGGTCCGCGGCGCTGCCCGGGCCGGCGGCGATGGCGTCGATCTCGGCCGCCATGGCGCCCAGCATGCGCGCCGCGATCGCCTCGTTGATCGCGCTCTTCGAGGGGTAGAAGCGGTAGACATTGGCTGGCGACATGCCGAGGTCGCGGGCGATGTCGGCGACCGTGGTCTTCTGGTAGCCGATGGAGCGGAACAGCCGCTCCGCGGTTTCCTCGATGCGCGCGCGGGTGGCCTCGGCGCGGCTCTGGGGGTCGGCCTGGGTCATGGACATCTGACGGATTCCTTCAACCGTCAATGTAACACCGATGGCCCTCGGTTTGAAGGGTCAACCGGGCATGCCGTTCCGCGCGCTCTCCGCCATAGCGGAATAGACCAGAGTCTTGAACAGCATGCGCGAATGGGTGCGGGTGGAGGGGCCTTGGGTCATCAGGATGGCCACCAACCCCTCGGCCCGGTCGATGGTGAAGACCGTGCCCCAGGCGCCGGCCCACATTGCATCCCCGGGGCTGCCCGGCACCACCGCCATCCCGTCTGCGAGGCGCACCGCGAAGCCCAGGCCGAAGCCGTAGCCCGGCCCGGTCGAGGCATCGGGGCCGCCGGCCATCCCGGCCATGTGGTTCGACATCATCAGCCGCACCGTGGCGGGGGAGAGGTAGCGCCGGCCTTGGAAGCTGCCGCCATTGGCCAGCATCTGCGCGAACTTCACGTAGTCCTGCGCCGTCGAGACCGTGCCGGCACCACCCTTGAGGTAGCTCTCGGCGCGCAAATCCTGCTCGATCCGGTAGTTGCGCCACATCTCGGCCTTCAGCGGGTCGGCATCCAGCGCCTCCGCCACCCGTGCGCGCTTCTCGGGCGTGACGAACCAGGCGGTGTCGACCATGCCGAGCGGTGTCGTGATGCGCTCCGCGATCACCGTATCCAGCCGCTGCCCCGCGACGCGCTCCACCAGCAGTCCCAGGACGTCGGTGCAGATGGAATAGTGGAAGCGTGTGCCGGGCTGCCAGGCCAGCGGGATCTGGCCGAGGCGCTTCAGCATCTCGTCCCCGGTGATGCTGACGCCGCGGCCTTCGATGTTCTGCTGCTCGTAGGCGTCCTTGATGCGGGCCGAGGGCGCGCTGTTGGAATAGACGAAGCCCGCGGTGTGGCGCAGCAGGTCCTGCACCGTGGGCTGGCGCGCCGGGGCGACCAGTTCGGCCGGACCGTTCGCGGGACGCACCTCCACCTTCAGGTCGCGCAGTTCCGGCAGCCACTGGCCGATCGGGTCCATCAGCTTCATCCGACCCTCCTCGATCAGCATCATCGCGGCGACCGAGGTGAGCGGCTTCGTCATCGAGGCCTGCAGGAAGATGGCGTCCTTCAGCATCGGCTTCGTCCGCGCCGCGTCCTGGTGACCATAGGCCTCCAGCAGCACGGGCTCGCCGAAGCGGGCGATGGCGGCGACGCAGCCGGGGAAGGTGTTGCGCGCCGGGCTCGCCTGCTCCGTCAGCACAGCGCCCATGCGGGCGAGCCGTTCCTTCGAGAATCCGCGGATCATGTCGCCCCCCGATGACATGCCTGCGGTCTGCGCCGCGGCGGGACGGATGGCGAGGGCCAGTGGCAGGGCGGCGGCGGCGGCGAGCAGGGCGCGGCGCGAGTCGGTGCGGGTCATGGACGTGTTCCTCCGTGCCGTGATGCTACGCGCTTCGCCCCGCCACGGCGAGACTCACCCCAAGGCTGCGCGCGCCCGGCGGTCGTAGTCCTCCGCCAGCGCCGTCAGCGCTGCCGCGCCGTCACCGGCGAAGCTCGGCCCGTGCATCAGCGCGAGGCGCTTCGGCGCCAGCCCGGCGAGGCTGTGGATCACCCCGCCCATGCCAGGGCTGAGCGCCGAGGCACGGAAGATGTCCTCGGCGGCGATGGCGGGACCGACGATATCGCCCTCCGTCAGCGCCGGCCCGTCACCGAGCTGCGTGAAGAGGTCGCCGCAGAGCAGCGTGCCGCTCTTCTCCTCCAGCATCACCCCGGCTTCCCAGCCATGCGGCACGTGCGGCGTGTCGATCCAGCGCAGACGCCGGCCGTCGCCGACGGGGATCACCTCGCCATCGGCCAGGATTCGCGGCGTGCGGTCCGCCATGTCGTTCAGCGAGACCAGGCAGCCCGTCATGCCATGCGCCACCTGCGCGTGGGGCGCGACGGCGAGCCAGTCGTTCATCGCGCCGCATTCGTCGGCCTCGTAGTGGCCGAAGCAGATCCAGCGCAGGCGTTCGGGCGGAATCAGCCGGGCGACGGCGTCGCGTACCGCCGGGAACATCCGGCGCAGCCCGGTGTGGAAGAGCAGCGGCTCCTCCCCCAGGACGAGGAACTGGTTGAAGGTGAAGCCCGCGGGCGGCGCGATCTCCGGCACGAAGGTGGAGAGCCGGTGAATGCCATCGGCAATCTCGTCGATCCTGGTCTGCATCGCCTGCCCTTTCGTCAGTCTCCGGTGATCCCGGCCCGCTCGATGATCCGCGCCCAGCGCGCCTGGTCGCGCGCGATCAGCGCCGCGAAGGCCTCCGCGCCGGGGTCGCGCGCCGGGGTCATGCCCTGGACGCGCAGCGCCCCCGCGGTCGCCGGCTGGGCGAGCCAGTCGCGCAGCACGGTGTTGATCCGCGCCACCACGGCGCCCGGCAGCCCCGCCGGCCCGAGCAGCCCGTACCAGAGATCGACCTCGGCGCCCGGGAAGCCGGCCTCCGCCATGGTCGGCACCTGCGGCGCGGCGGGGCTGCGGACGCGGCTGCCGACGGCCAGCATGCGGATCCGCCCATCCGCCGCCAGCGGCAGCGCGGTGTGCAGCGGCAGCACCATCGCCGCGACGCGGCCGGCGATTAGGTCCTGCACCGCCGGCGCGCTGCCGCGGTAGGGCACGTGGTTCATCTCCGGCCCGCCGGCCTCCAGCCGGAACAGCGCCATCGCCAGGTGCTGCGGCGTGCCGTTGCCGGGGGAGGCGTAGTCGAGCCCGCCGGGCCGCCCGCGCGACCACGCCACCAGCGCCGCCGCCGTCTCGGCGCCCGTCGACGGGTGCGTGACCAGCACCAGTTCGCCATCGGTCAGGTGGATGATCGGCGTGAAGCCGGTGACGGGGTCGTAGCTCGCCTGGCGGGTCATCGCCGGCGCCATGACGAAGGTATTGGCCTGCATCATCAGGGTGCGCCCGTCCGGCGCGGCGCGCGCCACAGCCTGGCTGCCGATGATGCCGGAGGCGCCGGCGCGGTTCTCCACCACGCAGGGCTGACCGAGCGCCCCCTGCAGCACCGGCGCGGCCAGCCGCGCCAGCACGTCCTGGCCGGTCCCCGGGGTGTAGGGCACGACGATCGAGACCGCCCCGTCCTGCGCCCGGGCGATGGCCGGGGCGAGGAGCGGCAGGGCGAGCAGGCAACGGCGGCTTGGACTCATGACGTTCTCCTGCGCGCGCCATATCCCGCGTGCCCGTCCGCGCGCCAGACCCGCCCCGGGCCTACCGGCGGTGGCGGCCGGCGTGATAGGCTCGCACACAACAGAGATGAGGGGGTGCACATGTCCATCGCGATGACGGCCATCGAGGTGATCCCGACCGGGGCCGTGCTGGGCGCCGAGGTGCGCGGCGTCGATCTCCGCCGCGTCGATGATGCGACCTACCGCGCCATCCACCAGGCCTGGCTCGACCATTCCGTGCTGCTCTTCCGCGGCCAGGACCTGACGCCGGACGAGCTGATCGGCTTCTCGCGACTGTTCGGCGGGCTGGACTGGGCGCCGGTGCAGGAGAACGGGCGGCGCTTCGTGGACGGCAAGCCGGAGCTCTACATCGTCTCCAACGTGCTCGGCGCCTATGGCCAGCCGATCGGCAGCCTCGGCGCGGGCGAGGCGGTGTGGCACACCGACATGTCCTATCTGCCGAAGCCGCCCAAGGCGTCGATGCTCTATGCGCTGGAGATCCCGCCCGATGGCGGCGACACGCATTTCGCCAGCATGTATGCGGCCTATGACAGCCTGCCGCCGGCGCTGCAGGCGCGCTGCCACGGGCTGAAGGTCAAGCACGACGGCACCTACAACTCCGGTGGATATCTCCGTGCCGGCGTGACACCGACGGACGACCCGAAATCGGCGCCCGGCCACCTGCATCCGCTGGTCTGCCGGCATCCGGAGACGGGGCGGCAGATGCTGTATCTCGGCCGCCGCAAGCTCGCCTACATCGACGGGCTGGAGGTGGCGGAGAGCGAGGCGCTGCTCGACGAGATCTGGGACTACGCGACGCGCGCCGCCATCTGCTGGAAGAACCACTGGCGCGTCGGCGACCTGGTGCTGTGGGACAACCGCTGCACCATGCACCGGCGTGATCCCTTCGACGCATCGTCGCGGCGAATCATGCACCGCACGCAGATCAAGGGCGAGGCGCCGCCGGCGGGATGATGCGGCGCAGACCGCTCCTCCTCCTGCCGCTCGCGCTGCCCGGGGTGGCGCGGGCGCAAGGAAGCTTCCCGTCGCGCCCCGTGCGGCTGGTGGTGCCGGTGCCGCCGGGCGGCAGCGTCGATGCCCTGGCGCGCATCCTGGCCCGCGGCATGACGGAGCATCTCGGCCAGCCCGTGGTCGTGGAGAACCACGGCGGCGCGGGCGGCAACATCGCCTTCGAGATGGTCGCCAATGCCCGGCCCGATGGCCACACCGTGCTGGCGGGCTGGGACAGCGTGGCGATCAACCCGGCAGTCTACCGCAACCTCGGCTGGGACCCGCTACGCAGCTTCGCGCCGGTGCTGCAGACCGTGCGCGCGGCGCAGATCATCGCGGTGAGGCCGGACCTGCCGCCGCACGACCTCGCGGGGTTGGTGGCGCTGGCGCGGACGCGGCCGGTGACGGTCGGCACGCCGGGCAATGGCAGCATCGGGCATCTGACGCTGGAACTGCTGCGCACGCGCCTGCCCGGCGACGTGGTGCTGACGCATGTGCCCTATCGCGGCGGTGGGCCGGCGATCACGGACCTGCTGGCGGGCAGCATCGACGCGCTGTCGCTGACCCTGGCCGCGGTGACGCAGCATGTGCGAGCCGGGCGGGTACGCGGCATCGGCGTCAGCACCGCGGCGCGGGCCCCGGCGCTGCCGGATGTGCCGACGCTGGCGGAGCAGGGCGTGGCGGGGTTCGACGTCGTCTCCTGGCAGGGGCTGCTGGTGCCGGCGGGGACGGAGGCCACCGTGATGGCGCGGCTGAACGCGGCGGCGAACCGCGTGCTGGCGACACAGGAGGTAGCGCAGCAGTTGAGCGGGCAGGGGCTCGATCCGGTGGGTGGAGGGCCGGAGGTGTTGGCGACGCTGCTCGCAGCGGATGTGGCACGCTGGCCGGCGGTGGTGCGGGCGGCGGGGGTGAGCGTGGATTGAGGCGGGGGCACTGATCCGGTGCCCGCTGGGCCTGATCCGCGTGCTGCTATCCGGCCCAGGGCACGGGCTGGCATCCGCGCGGGCCCACGCCATCGTGACGCGAAGGCGCCTAACGGGCCGTGCGGCGGGCACGAAAGAGCGGGTACGGACAACCCAGGAGAGCCCCGTGCTTCGTCACTGCCTCGTCGCCGCCACGATTGCCGCGGGTGTCGCCCTCGCCGCACCCGCCCAGGCCCAGGCCCAGGCGCCCAGCACCACGCAGCAGCCCGTCGCGTTGCAGCCCGGCCAGCGCCTCGCGCTCGGCGCGATGATGGGCGGACGCGTCCTGCGCGAGATCATGATAGGCCAGGACGGCAACACCGTCGTGCTGATGTACGACATGCCAGCCGGCGCGCCGCAGTCGCGGCGTGTCCTGCGGCTCGAGAACAACAACGGCATGCTCGAGGTGATCTACGACACCGTGGTGCCGACGATGAACCTCGGCGCCGGCGGCGCGCCGCGGATCGTGCCGGGCGGCGGGGGGATGTACAGCGTGGAGTATGGCCCGGCGCGGTGAGGGCTTGAAGCCTGGCGCGGCACCGGACAGGGGTGCTGCCGCTCAACCATCTGGCAGGTCCGGGCGTTCCCGCCGCCGCGCCACCGCGGCATGACCTCCCGATGTCTTCGCTTGCCGAAGGGCATGCGAGGACATGCAACCTGCATCTGTGTATGCAACTGCGGGTCGGTTGCGGCTTCCCATCGAAATCAATACCGTCTCCGGATCCATGGAGAGTTGCCGGATGAGCTACGTCACGGGCACCGGAAGCAACGACACCCTGTTCGGTGGCGCGTTCGGCGCGACGAACCTCGTGACAAACGGCAGTTTCGAGCAGTTCGGCGCCTTCACCAGCTTCGACGGGGGGCGCTATCTCGAGACCGCTGACTTGACCGGCTGGAGCATCACCGGTGCGCCGGCGGTGCAGTTGATCGCGAACAGCCCCTTCGCGGCATCCGATGGTTCCCGCTGGATCGATGCCGACTACAGCAGCACGAACATGGCGCTGAGCCAGGCGGTCGCCGGCTTGGCGGATGGCGCGATCTACCGACTCTCCATCGATTTCGGCTACTATGCCGGCGGCGGAGGGGTCGTGCGCGTGAGCTTCGGCGGCCAGACGCTTTGGGACGTCAGCAGCGCCGCTGTCTGGAGCACCATTAGCCTGGATGTGATCGGTGGCTCCGGTGATGGCAGCAACCTGCTGTCGATCGCCGAAATCGGCGATCCAGGTGCCTTCGGTGGCGGTTATGACAATGTCCGCGTCTTCGCCCTCGATGCGGATGGCGACGATACGATCGACGGCGCTGGCGGCGCGGATCGCATGGCCGGTGGACGCGGCGACGATACCTATCTGGTGGACGATTCCGGCGACCTGGTGATCGAGGGGGTGGGCGAGGGGCATGATCGCGTCGAGGCCAGCGTCTCGACAAACCTGACAGACAATGTCGAAGACCTCACGCTGGCCGGTTCGGGCAACCTGAAAGGATACGGCAACGCGCTCGCCAATCTTCTCGTCGGCAATGCCGGGCGCAACAAGCTGCGCGGCGATGACGGCGACGACACCATCAACGGAGGGGATGGCCGGGACGTCATCACAGGCGGGCGTGGTGCCGACCTGATCTCGGGCGGCGCCGGCGGCGACAGCTTCCGCTATGGCTCGCGCAAGGATGGCGGCGATACCATCCTCGACTTCACCCCGGGCCGCGACGTTTTCGAGATCTCTGCCGCAAGCTTCGGCGGCGACCTGGTGGCTGGCATGGACATCGGCGCCACGGGCCGCTTCGCCGCGACCGCGGACGGCCAGGCAACCATCGCCGGCAGCCAGTTCGTGCTCAACACCGCCACGGCGGAGCTTGTCTTCGACGCCAATGGCATCGACACGGGCCAGCGCATCCTGATCGCCGTGCTGAACACCACCGCGATCACCGCGGCAGATTTCGTGATCTATTAGCCGAGATCCATCCTGGCCAGGATCGGCTTCCACCGCGCCGCCTCCCGCGCCATGAAGGCCGCGAATGCCTCCGGTCCTTCGCCGGCGGCGAACTGCCCCTCCGCCATCAGCCGCTCGCGGAGGCTCTCCTCGCGCAGCGCGGCACCCGCCGCCGCGGCCAGCCGCTCGATCGGCGCGCGCGGGGTGCGCGCCGGCGCGACCAGGCCGAAATAGGTCTGCGACACGGCACGCGGGTCGAACTCTGCGAAGGTCGGGATGTCGGGCAGGAACGGCATCCGCCGCTCGCCGGTCCAGGCGAGGATGCGGCCCTTGCCCTCGCGGTGCGGGCCGTTCGCGGTGGCGCCGCCGACAACCAGCATCTCCAGAGTGCCGGCCAGGAAATCGGCCAGCTGCTGGGCGTCGCCGCGATAGGTCACGTCCTGCATGCGCAGTCCGAAAACGTCGGCGAGCAGCAGCGCGGTGATGTTGTTGAAGCTCGACGGTCCGTTGGTGCCGTAGTTCACGCGGCCCGGGTTCGCCTTCACGTAGTCGATGAACGTCCGCACCGTCCCGGGCAGGCGGTTCTGCACCATCACGGCGAAGGGCAGCACGGAGAGCAGCGCGACGGGCGCGAAATCCTCCGGCCTGTAGGACAGGTTGCGCAGCACGAAGGGGTTGATGGTCAGTGTCGTGCCGCTGTTGACCAACACCGTGTGGCCATCCGGCGCCGATCGCGCGACGAATTCGGCGCCCACCACCGTCGCCGCGCCGCCGCGGTTCTCGACCACCACGGGCTGGCCGAGCAGGGGCGCCATGCGCTCGGCCAGCAGGCGCGCCATGACGTCGGTCGACCCACCCGGTGGGAAGGGTACCACCAGCGTCACCGGCCGCGCCTGCGCCAGGGCCGGCAGCGCCAGCCCGAAGCCCGTCGCCGTCAGTGCCGCCCGTCGCGTGATGGCGTGCATCCCGTCCCTCCCGTCCCGTTGCGGGCAGCCTCGCACGTGGCCGCCGCGCGGCCAAGCTTGACGGGTCCGGGGGCGGTGCGTGCTATACCGCTGCAGATACAGGAGAGGAGACCGGCGGTGACGGAGCAGTATCGGACGACCGTCCAGGACGGCGTCTGCACCATCGCGCTGACGCGGCCCGAGAAGAAGAACGCGCTGACCCAGCACATGTATGCGGGGCTCGCCGAAGCGATCGAGCGGACCGAGCGTGACGACGCGATCGGCTGCCTGCTCATCACCGGCAGCGACGATGTCTTCTGCGCCGGCAACGACATCGCGGATTTCCGCTCGCGCCCCGCCGATGGCGGCGAACGCCCGAGCAGGCGTGTCTACCAGGGCCTGGCGCGGCTCGACAAACCCGTCATCGGCGCGGTGCAGGGGCTCTCGATCGGCATCGGCTTCACCATGCTGCTGCATGCCGACATGGTGCTGGCCGCGCCGGAGGCCCGCTTCCGCATGCCCTTCGTCGATCTCGGCGTGGTGCCGGAACTCGGCTCCTCCCTGATGGTCCCGTGGATCGTGGGTCGCCACAAGGCGGCGGAACTGATGATGCTCGGCGACTTCTTCGGTGCCGAGGAAGCGAGGGACCTCGGCTTCGTCAACCGCATCGTTCCCCGCGACCAGCTGGTGCCGGAGGCGACGGCCCTGGCGAAGCGCCTCGCCGCCAAGCCGCGGGAATCGCTCCGCGCCACGAAGCGCCTGCTGCGCCCCGATCAGCCGAAGCTTCTGGCGCGCATGGACGAGGAACTCGAGATCTTCGCTGAGCGCCTGCGGTCCGACGAAACCCAGGCCATCATGGCCAAGGTCCTCAAGCCCAAGGCAGCTTGATCCGATGCACCCGATGATCTCTGCGCTGAAGGGCCGGCTCGGCCTGCCCGCCATCGGCGCGCCGCTCTTCATCATCTCCGTCCCCGACCTCGTCGTCGCGCAGTGCACCTCCGGCATGATCGGCGCGATGCCCTCCCTCAACGCGCGCCCCGCCGAGCAGTTCGACGAATGGGTGGCCGAGATCAAGGAACGCCTCGCCGCGCATGACGCGCAGCACCCCGATCGCCCGGCCGCGCCCTTCGCCATCAACCTCATCGTGCATCGCTCGAACGAGCGGATCGAGCAGGACCTGGCGATCTGCGTGAAGCACAAGGTGCCGCTGATCATCACCTCCCTCGGCGCGCGGCCGGAGGTGAACCAGGCGATCCACTCCTATGGTGGCTTCGTGCTGCACGACGTGATCAACCAGCGCTTCGCCCACAGCGCCATCGACAAGGGCGCGGACGGCCTCGTGCTCGTCGCCGCGGGCGCGGGCGGGCATGCCGGCGCGCTCAGCCCCTTCGGCCTGATCCAGGAGACGCGGGAATGGTTCGACGGGCCGATCGCGCTCTCCGGCGCCATCGCCCGCGGCCAGTCCATCCTGGCTGCCGAGGCCATGGGTGCCGACTTCGCCTATCTCGGCAGCGCCTTCATCGCCACCGAGGAAGCCCGCGCCGTCGAGCCGCAGAAGCAGATGATCGTCGACTGCGGCGCCGAGG
>JAIYAI010000638.1 GCA_027489135.1 Acetobacteraceae bacterium | reverse complement strand
CCGGCCGCCCAGGATGCCGGCCCCGCCGGCGCGCTGCCGGACGCCGCCGCCCTTGCCCTGCGCGCCGTCCACCGTGCCGCGTCCGACCTTCGGCGCGGCACGCCGGTGCTGCTGCAGGATGCCGGCGCCGCGCTGCTCGTCGCCGCCGCCGAGACGGTGGGCGCCCGTGGCCTCGCCGAGCTCGCCGCCCGCGCCGGCGGCCCCGCCTGCCTGCTGCTCGCCCCCGTGCGCGCGGCTGCGGTCGCCCCGCCGCTGCGACCCGTCGGCTCCGACCGCGCGGGCGAGGCCGCGCGCGGCGAGGAACCGCCGGCCGTCGCGCTACGGCTGCCGCCCGGGCTGCTCGACCCCGCCGCGCTGCGCAGCCTGGCCGACCCGACGGCGGAGCGCCTGATGGGCCTGCGGCCGGAACGCCTTGCCGAGGCGCCACCGCTGGCCGCCGCTGCGCTGGCGCTGGCCAAGCTCGGCCGCCTGCTGCCGGCGGTGGTGGCAGCACCGGCGCCGGCCGGGGTGGTGCCGCCCGGCCTGCTGGCGGTGGATGCCGCCGGGGTCGCCGCGTACCCCGCCACCACCGCCACCTCGCTCCGCCGCGTCGCGGAGGCCGCCGTGCCGCTGGAGGATGCGCCGGATGCGCGGATCGTCGCCTTCCGCGCCGGGGACGGGGGCATCGAGCACCTGGCCATCCTGGTCGGCCGGCCGGAGGACGTGGCGCCGGATGCGCCGGCGCCGCTCGCCCGCATGCATTCGGAATGCTTCACCGGCGACCTGCTGGGGTCGCTCCGCTGCGATTGCGGGCCGCAGTTGCGCGGCGCGATCGCGCGTATGGCCGCCGACGGGGCCGGGGTGATGATCTACCTGGCGCAGGAGGGACGGGGCATCGGCCTCGTGAACAAGCTGCGGGCCTATGCGCTGCAGGATGCCGGGCTGGATACGCTGGACGCCAACCGGGCGCTGGGCTGGGGGGCGGACGAGCGGAACTTCCTGGTTGCCGCCACCATGCTGGAGCAGGTCGGCATCAGGCGCGTGCGCCTGCTGACCAACAACCCGAACAAGCTGGCCGCGCTGGCCGCCTGCGGCATCGCGGTGGAGGGGCGGGAGGCGCACCAGTTCGCGCCGAACGGGGTGAACGACGGGTACCTGGAGACGAAGGCGCGGCGCTTCGGGCACCTGCTGGCGTGAGGGGCGGGACCCCGGGCCCTCAATAGTATTTCAGCGGCGCCGCCTTCCCCCCGAAGATCCGCCAGACCACCAGCGTGTAGATCCCGATCACCGGCAGCACGAAGCAGGCGCCGGCCAGGATGATCGCCAGGCTCTCCGGCGCCGCGGCGGCGGCGAAGATCGTCAGCCGGTCGGGCACGATCCAGGGCCAGAAGGAATAGGCCAGCCCCTGGAAGCACAGCACGAAGATCCCGACCGTCGCGGCGAAGGGCACCCAGTCCAGCCGCGCGTCGCGCCGCGGCATGTGCTTCAGGGTCAGCCACACCACCGCCATCAGCGCCCCCGTCGCGAGCGGGATCGGCGCCAGGCCCAGGATCTGCGGGAAGGCGAACCAGCGCTCGAGGATCCGGGGGCTGGCCAGCGGCGTCGCCACGGAGACCGCGATCACCCCCACCGCCGTCGCCACCAGCGCCCGCCGCGCCCAGCGCACCGCCTGCGCGTGGAGGTCGCCCTCTGCCCGCCAGACCAGCCAGCAGGCGCCGATCAGCGCATAGCCCGCCACCACGAAGGCGCCGCAGAGCAGGGCGAAGGCCAGCGCCGCCCAGCCCTCGGCGAAGCCCAGGATATAGAGGCCCAGCATCCAGCCCTGGCTGAAGGCCGCCAGCAGCGACCCGCCCTGGAAGGCGAGATCCCAGCGCGGCTTCTGCGCCTCCGGCGCCTTGCCGCGGAACTCGAAGGCGACGCCACGGGCGATCAGCCCGACCAGCATCAGCAGCACGGGGACGTAGAGCGCCGTCAGGATCATCCCATGCGCCGCCGGGAAGGCCACCAGCAGCAGCCCCACGCCCAGGACCAGCCAGGTCTCGTTGGCATCCCAGAAGGGGCCGATGGAAGCGATCATGCGATCGCGCGTCGCCTCGTCCGGGGCGCCGCGCAGCAGCACGCCGACGCCGAGGTCGAAGCCGTCCAGGACGGCGTAGAGCAGCATCGAGAGGCCCATCAGCCCCGCGAAGACCATCGGCAGCCAGGCGCCGGGGGGGAGCGTGTCCATCGCGCTCACCCCGCCGGTGCCGGCACGGGCAGCCCGGCCGCGGCCTTGGGCTCGCCCCCCGCCTCCGGCGTCGCCAAGGCGGGCCGGCGCGCGAGATGCACCAGCGTGCCGAGATAGGCCGCCAGCAGGAAGGCATAGACCGCGAGGTAGAGGGTGAGGGACATGGCGATGGTGCCGGCCGGGATCGGTCCCGCGGCCTCCCCCGTGCGCAGGATGCCGGTGACCAGCCAGGGCTGGCGGCCGATCTCCGTCACGTACCAGCCGGCGAGCGTCGCCACCCAGCCGCTGAAGGTCATGCCCGAGAGCACCAGCGCCAGCTTCCGGCCGATCGTGCCGCGGCGCCACAGCGTGAAGGCGCCCCACCAGGCGACCGCCAGCATCAGCACGCCCATGCCCACCATGACGCGGAAGGCGAAGAAGACGGGCGCCACCGGCGGGTGCTCGCCCACGAAGCGGTCGAGGCCGAGCACCTCCCCGTCCCAGCTATGGTCGAGGATCAGGCTGCCGAGATGCGGGATGGCGATCTCGTAGCGGTTTTCCCGCGCCGCCTCGTCCGGGATGGCGAACAGGCGGAGTGCCGCGCCGCGCTCGGTGGTCCAGATGCCCTCCATCGCGGCGAGCTTGGCGGGCTGGTGTTCCTTGGTGTTCAGCCCGTGCAGGTCGCCGGCGACCATCTGGAGCGGGATCAGCACGGCGGCGAGGACAAGGCCGGTGCGGATGCCCTTGGCCACGCCGGGCGCGGTATCCCCCCGCAGGTGGCGGAAGCCGCTGAGGCCGGCGACCAGGAAGGCCGCGGTCAGCCCCGAGGCCAGCAGCATGTGCGCGAGGCGGTAGGGCATGGAGGGGTTGAAGACGATGGCGAACCAGTCGGTCGCGTGGGCCACCCCGTCGCGGATCTCGAACCCCGCCGGCGTGTGCATCCAGCTGTTCAGCACCAGGATCCAGAAGGCGGACATGGTGGTGCCGAAGGCGACGAGGACGGTGGCCAGGGTATGCAGCCGGTCCGGCACCCGGCCGTAGCCGAACAGCATGACGGCGAGGAAGGTCGCTTCCAGGAAGAAGGCCGTCAGCACCTCGTAGGCCAGCAGCGG
>JAIYAI010000028.1 GCA_027489135.1 Acetobacteraceae bacterium | reverse complement strand
GGTGAGTGCTTCCTCCAGCGCGGCCTCGGGCACGGCGGCGCCGGCGGTCTTGGCCCGCAGCAGGGCTTCGACCGCGAAGGCGCCGGTCCAGTATTGCGGCTCCCCGCCGGCGGACCACAGGCCGAAGGTGCCGTCGTAGCGCTGCTTGTTCAGCACGCGCTCCACCGCCTGCTGCAGGCGGCCGCCGCGGTCTGCGTCGACGTCGTCCGGCAGGGTGGCGGCCGCGAAGGCGAGCAGCTGGGAGGAGGACTGCTCGAGGCAAGCGAAGCCGTAGCGGTCGAGCATGCGCAGCATGCCGGTGGCGTCGTAGCGGGTGGCGCCGCCGAAGCTGGCGGAGGCACGCCAAGTGCCGGCAGTCCAGCGATCCGGCGCGAAGGTCAGGGGTCGTTCGGCACCGGGCGCGATCTCCTGCGCGTTGACCTCGGTGGTCGCGGGGCGGGAGGAGCGGACGGTGATGCGGCTTTCGCGCGTGGCGCTGAACCCGTCGGGGCCGGTGACGGCAAGGCGCAGCACCCCCTCCCCGGCCGCGGTGGCGCGGAGCGTGGTGGCGGGCATGGCGCGGGCGTTCGGCGCGAGGGTGGCGGCAAGGCGCGCGGGTCCCCCGAGGGCGATGGCCCCCTCCGCGGTCAGGGTCGCGGTGATCTCGCCATTCGGGAGATCGAGGTTGTGCAGCAGCACGGGCAGCCTGGCCTCGTCGCCGGGGGCGAGGAAGCGAGGCAGCAGGGCTTCGGCCACCACCGGGTCGCGCACGGTCATCGGCCGGCTGGCGGCGCCGGTGCGGCCATCCCCGTCCCAGGCCACGGCCATCAGGCGCAACTCGCCGGCGAAGTCCGGGATGTCGAGGGTGATGGTCGCCGTCCCGTCGGGCGCGGCGCGGACGGCGCCACTGAACAGGGCGACGGTGCGCTGGGGGATGTCGACGACGCCGACGGAGAAGTCGTCGCCGCCCTGGCGCAGGACGGCGAGGTCGCCCTCCGCCGGCGGGATCAGACGGCCGTAGTCGTCGCGGATGTCGACGCCGAGCCGGCGCTTGCCCATGAAATGCGCGACGGGATCGGGCGTCATGAAGCGTGTCAGGCGCAGGATGCCCTCATCCACGGCGGCCAGGGTCAGCATCGGGGTGCTGCCCGCATTGGCCAGGCGGATCGGCAGTTCGAGGCGCTGGCGCGGCGTGATCCGCTCCGGCCCGCCCACCGTGACGGCGATGGTGCGTGACGCGGGGTCGATCTGCACCCAGGCCAGGCCCAGAGCACGCGCGGGCTGGCCGTTCTGCGCCTCGCCGGGCCGATAGACCGAGACGGCGATGTAGGCGCCGGGGCCCCAGGCGGCGTCGACGGGGATCTCCACATCGGTGCCGCCCTCGGCCACCTGGATGTTCTGCAGCGCAACGAGGCGGTCGGTCAGCACGGCAACGGCGGCCGGCCCGGCGAAGGGCGGCGTGATGCGCAGGCGCGCCGTCTGCCCCGGCGCATAGGCGCGGCGGTCGGCGGCGACGTCGACCTTGTCCGGCACCTCGGCGCTCTCGCCTCCGCCGGCCCAGCCGGCGCGGAAGCGGACCGAGGTAATGGCCATGCTCGCGGGATCATCCACCTCCAGCCGGTAGCGGCCGAAGGGCAGGCGGCGGGCGAAGCGCGCGGGCTGGCCCGCGGCGACGTCGATCGTCGTGCTGTCGACGCTCTCGTCGCGCCACACGGTCTCGTAGCGGGCGACGGAGCCGCGCAGGACCATCCGCCAGTTCGGCCGCTCGCGCACGAGCCGGACGCGCAGGCCGCGGGCGGCGCGGGGACGGCCGTCGCCGTCCAGCACCTGGATGTCGAAGCCGGCCTCGGCATTCGCGTCGATGGCGAGGTCGGCGAAGAGCGGCTTCACCCCGATCAGCGGATGCACCGAGCGCACCGGCAGGGTCAGCGAGGTGCGGGAGGCCCGCCCACCTGGCTCGTCGATCGAGACCGTCACCTCGCCGCGCAGCGGGCGCGTCGTGTCCGGCACTTGCGGCAGGGAGAGGGTCACGCTGCCGCGGCCCTGGTCGTCCAGCGCTTCGATGTCGAAATTCATCAGGTCGGGCGCGAAATTTTCGTCGACCAGGCCGAAGAGGTAGTCGCGCGTCGCATCGCCCGGCAGCGTCCGCAGCGCCTGCAGCTTCAGTTCGGCATCGCCGGTCAGCCCGGCACCGGGCGCGCCATAGAGGAAGCGCGCGGTGACCGGCAGGACCAGCGGCGTACCCGGCACCAGCGGGCCCGGCGCCGGGCCGGCATTCACCTCGAGCCGTTCGGGGACGAAGGCGTCGACGCGGAACTCCATCTTGGCGATGGGCGGGTCGGCGGGGTCGGCCAGCACCTCCAGCGACCAGACGCCGGCGGGCACGGCGCGCGGCAGCGGGATGGGCCACAGCACTGCGGCGCCCGGTTCGCGGGCCGGCACGGCCTCGGCGAAGACGCTGCCATTCGGGCGGCGCACGCGGAGGCGCGCCGGCAGGTCCACCGGCATGCCGCCATTGTTCCGCAGCAGGGCGGCCGCCTGCACAGTCTCCCCGGGGCGGTAGATGCCGCGGTCGAGCCAGATGAAGGCGTCGAGCGCCCCCGGCGGCGCCTGGCCCGAGGCGCCGCGATCCGAGAGGTCGAAGGCCGCCTGCTCGAGGTCGAGCGAGACCATGTCCGTCGGCGCCTCGGCCGTGCCCTCAGGGGCAAGTCTGAAGGCATGCAGCGCCTTCGGCGCCATCGGCCCCTGGCCGCGCAGCAGCGGCTGGGCGAAGCGGACCAGGCCCGCGTCGTCGGCCGTCTCCTCCGCCAGGATGTCGTTGGAGGAGGAGAGCAGCCGGATCCGCACCCCGCCCGCGGGCTGGCCGGAGCCGAGGCTGCGCGCCTGAACGCCCAGGCCCCCGCCGCCGCCCTCCCCGCTGCGCCAGGCCGTCAGCCCCAGATCCGTCACCATCAACGGCAGCCCGGCCGTCGAGACGCGCTGCCCGTCGCCCGGCCCGACCACCATCACGTAGAGGCCTGGCTCCGCCATCACCTTCGCCGCATCCGGGATGGGTATGGCGCTGCGCTGGATGCGGTTCGCCTCGAGCCGCGGCAACTCGACCCGGCCCTCCCACACCGTGCGGCCCCAGCTGTCGGGGACGTTGTCCGCGGTCCAGGATTCCAGGGCCTCGCCCGGCGTCCAGTCGCGGCCGAAGGGCACCAGGTTGCGCTCCGTCACCCGCACGAGCTTCAGCGTGAGTGCGGACATGTTGACGGTGGCGACCGTCACGCGCGGCTGCTGGCCACGGGGCAGGATGAAGAAGCGGCTGTCGAAGACGATGCGGGGCTGCCGGTTCGGCATGGCGACGCGCAGCACCGTCTCCCGGTTCAGGCGGAGGCCGTCCTCGCCGGGCAGGCCGGCGCGCAGGATCAGCCGCACGCTCTGCCCCCAGGGCAGGCCGACGGCGCAAAGCTGGTCGCCCTCCCGCGTGACGGCGAGGCCGGGGATGGGCGGCTCCGCGCGGATCCAGTCCTGCGGCTGCCAGTCCGTCCGTCGGGCCGGCGGGATGGTGAAGCTCAGGCAGGCGCGGGCGGGCTCGGCCTCGCTCTCCGTATTGATGCGGGCGACGAGCATGCCGGCGGCGCGGCGGGCGTCGGCCAGCATCTGGCGGTAACGCTGGTCATTGGGCGCGCGCTCGATCACGGCGGCAAACGCCTGCTGCTGCTGCGCGAAGCGCTCCATGCGGCCGAGGATCTCGGCCATCAGCAGCAGCGGCGGGATCTCCGGCGCGCCGGCGGGGACCATGTTGAAGGCGACCTGACCGGCCGCGAGCGCCCGCGGATAGTCGGGCGGCGTCTTCTGCATCAGCGCCCGGGCGTAGGACAGCCATTGTTCCGCGCGGGCGTCGCCGCCGCCGAGGCGGTCCTCCCAGGCGGCAATGGCGGCGGGCCAGTCGCGCCGCGCCTCGGCCGCGGCGGCGCGCTGCTCGGCCGCCGTGCGCTGGGTCGGGGTGGCGCCGGCGGGGGTGCGGCGGCTGAGGTCGCGCTCCAGCCGGTCGGCGTCGCGGGAGAGGCCGGGCAGGTCGAAACCGCCCTGGGCCAGCACCGGCACGGGTGCGAGGCAGAGCGCGGCCAGCAGGAGGAGGAGGAGCACCGGGAGGCGGCTCGCGGCAGATCGGATCGCGAGGAGGCGAACGGGGGCAGTCATGCGGCGTGATCCCTGGCGGGGCGTTGCCGCGAAGCTTGGCACGGATTCGGGCGTTGTGGCAGCGGCGCGCGGCGGCCCGGCCTCGCCCATTCGGGTGAGGCCGGGCCCCCTCCGTCACAGGATCGGCGTGTCGACCGCCCAGGCAGGATCGCCGTAGATGACATAGGCCCGATTGGTGCCCGGCATGCCGATTCCGAGATCGTCGAAGCCGTCGCCGTTCACGTCGCCGAGCCTTGTCGCGGTCCGCGCCGAGCCGTTCGCCCCGGCTTCCGGCGCCACGAGGAAACCGCCGATCCCCTGCACCACCTGCGCCATGTCCACATCCGCGCCATTGCCCGGACTGAAGACGACGGCGCCGGTCACCGTGAAGACCGAGGGGCCGACGCTGAACACCGCCCCCGGCGTCGAGAGGAACAGGTCGTCCCGTCCGTCATGGTTGAGGTCGCCCACCGCGCTGACCGTCGTCGTCACGCCGCTCAGCTTGCCGGTCGTGTCGGTGATCCGGAAGCCGCCGGCGCCGGGCCCGATGGTCGTCAGGTCCATCGCGGCGGAGTCCGCCTTGCCGTAGACGATGGTCGCAAGCGCCCCCCCCGGCATGCCAGCATGGATCCCGCCGAGGGCGAAGTCCGCCAGGCCGTCGCCGTTGATGTCGCCGAGGCCGGCAAGCTGCGTCACCCAGCCGCCGGTGGCGATGCGGTAGCCCTGGCCCAGCGCGTCGAAGCCGGCGAGGTCCACCGCCGCCGAGCCCGTCTTGCCGAAAACCACGGAGACGATGGAATCGGCGACACCCAGCCCGACGCTGGAGATCAGCAGGTCGTCGAGACCGTCGCCGTTCACGTCGCCCGGCGCCGCGATGACGTCCGCGGCGAAGGCCTCGTCGTAGCTGGTGGCGACGAAAGGACCGCTGATGCGGAAGCCGTCGCCGCTGACGGCCAGGGTGCCGAGATCCACCGGGGCCTGGTCGGCCTTGCCGAAGACGACGAAGGAGGCGCCGCTCCATGCGTTGCCATTGCGCGCCTGCATGCCGACCAGCAGGTCCGCCAGGCCGTCGCCGTTGACGTCGCCGGCGGTGGTCATCTGCTGCACGTAGTTCAGGTCAGCCGGGAAGAGAATTCGGAAGCCGCCGCCCGGCGGTGGGTCCGACCCCAGCGCGATCGGCGTCGTCGGGGTGCGGCCGAACAGCACGTCGATCACCCCGGTCTGCAGCGGGACGGACCCGACGGTGGCGCCCGACAGGACAGCGAGGTCGTCCCGGCCATCGCCGTTCAGGTCGCCGAGCCAGGAGAATGCCAATCCGGTCGGCCCTCTCACGAGGGGCTCATCCCCGATCTTCACCCCAAGCGGGACGGCGTTGATGGTAGCGCTGGATGTCGTGCCCAGGCCTGAGAGGAAGCCCAGGTCGACATCCGCCGGCGCCGCCTGGCCGAAGACGACATAGGGGCTGCTGAAATAGGTGCCGGCATTGTCGGACCCGAACCCGCCGATGGCGATGTCCGCGCGACCGTCGCCATTGAAGTCGCCGTGGCCGGCGAGAGACCACCCCACGCCGTAGTCCGACGTTCCGCCCAGGATCCGGTAGCCGTCGCCCCGCGCCGCGAGGTCGCCGAGCTGCAGCACGGGCAGCGGGTCCGGCACGTTCTGGATGAAGATCGCCACATGCCCCGTGGCCTCGCCGCCCGCGGCATCGCGGATCGTGTAGTCGAAGTCATCGCGGCCGGTGAAGTTCGGGTCGTTCGGCGTGTAGGCCACTGCCCCGCTCGGATCGAGGACGAGCAGCCCGTACCGGAGCTCGAAGACGCCGCCGAGGACGATGGGGCTGCCCTCGCCGGACAGGTCGTTGGACAGCAGCGTCTCGGCGGCCGGCGTCCCGTCGGACGCACCGAAGCCGAAGAACAGCGTCTGTCCCTCGGTGCCGAACAGCGTGTCGGCGGTGACGGCCAGCACCGGCCCCTGGCCAGCGATGGAGACGGTGATCGTCCGCCCCGCCGTGCCGTCGAGCGAGACGACGTCGAGCCTGTCCTGCACGGTCTGCCCGTCATACAGCGCCTGCACCTTGGCCGAGGCGTTGTTCAGCGTGTACCCCCAGGCCCCCGTCAGCGGGTCGAAGGCGAAGCTGCCATAGGTGCCGGCGAGCGAGGACGGCGTGCGGAACCGCGCCTCCCCGGTATCGGGATCGGTGATGGTGAGCTGGCCCGCGGCGGTCAGCACCCCATCCTCCGCCACCGCACCCGTGGTCGTCCCGATGATCGTCGGCCCCTCGTTGCGGCCAGTGACGGTGATCCGCAGCTCGGCCCGGTCGGTGCCGCCCTGGCCGTCGGAGACGGTGAAGGCGAAGGTCTCGAGGCCGGAGGAACCGGCGGGCAGCGCGACATAGACCGGCCTGGTGGGGTTCAGGCTGTATGTGTAGGCGCCATTGGCGCTCACCCGCAGCGTGCCGTAGGTGGTCGGAAGCGTGGTGCCCAGCGCGCCGGCATCGATCGAGAGCAGCGCCACCGGATCCCCCTCCGGATCGGTCGCGCCGGTCAGCAGGTTGCCGCTGGCCATCATCTGCGGCCGCAGGCCGACGGTGACGCTGCCGGCCTGGGTCAGCGCGTCGGGCGCGTCGTTGACGCCGATGACGGTGACGACAAGGTCGGCGCTGGCGGTCCCGCCCTGGCCGTCGGCGACGGTGTAGGCGAAGCGTTCCTCCGCCACCTGCCCCGGCTTCAGCGCCTTCGAGGTCACCTGGTAGGCGGCGGTGCCGTCGCCCGCCCAGATCAGCGTGCCATGGGTGCCCTGCACCGTGCCGGGATCGGTCAGGCCGGCCAGCGCGATCACCGTCAGCGGGTCGCCATCCGGATCGGTGGCGCCGGCCAGCAGGTTGGCCTGGTAGAGCGTCGGGATGCCTGACGCCGTGCCCTGCTCCGCCGCCGCGAGGCTGGCCCCGGCATCGGCGGGCGCGTCGTTGGTGCCGGTCACGGTCACGGTGATGGCGGCGCTGCGCTGGGCGCCGCCGCGGTCGGACAGGGTGAAGCCGAAGACGTCCTGCGCCACCTGCCCGGCCTTCAGCGCGTTGGTCGCGGCGAAGGTATTGTCCAGCATGTAGGAGGCGCCGCCGGACCCGTTCCAGACGAGGGTGCCATAGAGCCCCTGCACGCTGCCCGCCGCGGTCAGGCCGCCGACGCCGGCGACGAGGACGACGTCCTTCTCCGGATCGGTGGCGCCGGCCAGGAGGTCGAGGGCCCGCGGCGCATCGGGCGCGGTGGTGGTTCCCTCGGTCACCGCCAGCGCGAGGCCGGGGCTGCGCGGCGCGTCGTTGGCGCCGTTGACGGTGACGGTCAGGGTGGCTTCGGCGCTGCCGCCCTTGCCGTCCTCCACCACGAAGCGGAAGCGCTCGAGCGCGAAGGCGTAGGCCTTCAGCGCATCGGTCGCTGGCCGCGCGTTGTCGAGCGTGTAGGTGTAGCCGCCGGTCGCGGCGTTCCAGCCGAGCACGCCGAACTTGCCGTTCACCGCGCCGGTCGTGATGCCGTTGATGCTTGCGATGCGCAGGACGTCGCCGCGGTCGACATCCGAGGCGCCGGCGAGGAGATTGCCGGTGGCGATGGAGATCGCGGCGTCCTCGGTCAGCGCCGCGGCGACGGGCTTCGCCTTCGGGGCGTCGTTGGCGCCGCCGACATCGATCAGCAGCCGGGTCGCGGCCGTGGCGCCCAATCGGTCCGCGACGACGACATCGAAGCGTTCCCGCACCGTGACGCCGGCGCCGAGCGCCTGGACGGCCGCGAGGCTGTTGTCGAGCGCGTAGCTGTAGGCGCCGGTCGTCGCGTTCCAGGTCAGCAGGCCGTAGCGCCCGGCGACGGCGCCGCCGGTGATGCCGGCGACGGAGGCGACGCGCAGCACGTCCGCGAAGTCGGGATCGCTCGCCCCGGCGAGCAGGCTGCCGCCGAGGGCATTGGCAGCGAGGTCGTCCTCGACCAGGCGCCGCGGGCCGAGGATGGCGGCGGGGACACGCGGCGGGCTGTTGATCAGGGACATGGGGGGCTCCTTTCGCGCGGCGCCTCGGTAGTCCGTCAGCGGAGCACGTCGGATGCGGCGCGCGGAGATGCGCTGCGATGCGCCTCGGTGCGTCGGGATGCGCGGCAGCCTAGCCAGCTTTGGCCCCGCCGGCCTTGATCCCGGGTTCCGAGTTGTTGCCTGCCGGTCCCGGGAACAGGGAATAGGGAACAGGGCTGGTCCCGGGATAAGGCCACAGGGGCCCGGGCCGGGCCCGGGATCAGGTCACGCGGTCCGGGGCCCGTCCCATTCGGTCCCGGACGCGCTGGCAGGCGGCGCCTTCCGGACGGTCGTCGCCGTCAACCGTACCTCCCGCGGCGCCATGCCGAAGGTGCGACGGAAGGCGCGGCTGAAATGCGCCTCGCTGGTGAAGCCGTAGGCATAGGCCAGTTCGCCGATCCGCGCGCCCTCGGCCGGATCGGCGAGCCGTGCCCGGATGGCGGCCAGGCGGCGCTCCTGGATCTCCGCGGCGACCCCGCTGCCACCCTCGAACAGCCGGTAGAGCGCGGAGCGCGAAAGGGCGAGGGCGCGGCAGATCATCTCCGGCCCCAGCGCCGGGTCGGTCAGCCGGGAATCGATGAAGCGCCGCACCTGCGCCAACCGCGTCTCGCGGATCGGCATGGCCGCCGCCTCGGCCTGGGCGCGGGCATCGAGGCCGAGGCTGGCGGCGAGGCAGGCGGCCAGCATGTCGCGCGCGGCGCTGCCGACCAGCGGCGCCTCCACGGCGGTCAGCCGGTCCAGGCTCTCCGCAAGCAGGCCGAGATAGCCGGTCAGCAGCGTGCCGGGCGCGCCGCCGAGCGCCCGGCCGTAGAGCCCAGCGGGCGGGCCGCGCAGCAGCGGGTCCAACTGCGCGCGCGGCACCAGCAGCCGGAGACTCTCATTGTCGCCGACCCGGCTGGCCTCCGGCCGCGCGAGGTCGAAGAGACCCGCCTCGCCCCTGGCCAGCCGGGTCGCCCGGCCGTCGGCATCGCCGTCGTAGACGCCGTCGCGCATCAGCAGGAGCGAATAGTGGTCGAGCCCATCGGCCCGCGCCCGACGCGCCGGACGCTCGAAGGTCATCGCCGGAAAGCGTCGGATCGCGACGACGACGCTGCCGAGCCTCCAGGAATCGACGCTGGCCACGAAGCCGCGGCGCGCGAGATCGCCCATGCCGGTCATCTCGTGCGTGATGCCGACCGATGCACGCCAGCCCTCGAATTGGTCGCGCGGCGGGAGGCCCAGGGTCGAGAAGCGGACGGTGGGCGGTCGGTCCGGCGGCATGGCGGGCATCGCGGCATGAAACGCGCGGCCGGGAACGATCCGCAAGAGGCTTCATCCCTGCGATCGGACCGGTCGATGATCGCGCAGGGCGGGCGGCCGGAGCGGCGGGCGCTGCCCAGGCGCCGGGCGCAGCCCCCCTATAACGCCCGCAACCGTTCGGTCCCCGACCTGGCGCATGATTTGCTTGCCAACGGACCGTTTCGGACCACCTGACCTGCGGGTAGCGGATGTTTCCACCACGGACCGCGCCGGATCGTTGCGGCCTGCGCTCCCACGGCGGCGCGGCGACCCTTGCACGCGGTGGCGGGAGTGTCGGATGATGCCTTTGGTGTTTCCAATCCGAGACGTGCGCCAAATTATGTGGCAAAGAGGCGCCATATCGTGTGTATCAGGGATCGGGACGCACGCACGCCCCCCCGCCTGCGCCGCGGCCTGCTCCGAGGCGCTCCCCTCAGGATGAAGACCGGCATGCCCCGCCCGACGACGCCCCCTGCAAGGGGCCTACCCGTTCCGCGCCGCGGCGCCTTCCGGCTGGTCGCCCCTCTCGCTGCCCTGGCGCTGTTGGCCGCTCCGGCAGCGGCGCAGCAGGCGCCCGGCGGCGGGAGCGGCGGCGGGCCGCCGGCCATCCCGATCACCACCGCCCCCGTCCAGGTCGGCCCGGTGCCGGTCGAGATCATGGCCAACGGCATCGTCGCCGCGGAATCCGTGGTGACCGTACGCACCCGCGTCGACGGCCAGATCACCCAGCTGCATGTCCAGGAAGGCCAGATGGTCCGCAAGGGCCAGCCCATCGTCACCCTGGACAGCCGGCTGAACGAGGCGCTGCTGGCGCAGCAGGAGGCGCAGCTTGCCCGCGACCGCGCCATCGCCGCGCGCTTCCAGTCCGACATGCAACGCTACCAGTCGCTCCGGGGCGAGGGCTTCGCCGCCCAGCAGCGCTTCGAGCAGGCCCAGTCGGATGCCCTGTCGGCGGCAGCCAATGCCCGGGCGACCGAGGCGCTGATCGTCCAGACCAAGCTGAACATCGAGTTCGCCACCATCGCGGCGGAGATGGACGGCCGCCTCGGCGCCATCCCGCTGCGGGTCGGTAACTTCGTCCGCCAGGCGGAGAACACCGCCATCACCACCCTCACCCAGGTGGACCCCATCCTGGTCAGCTTCGCCGTGCCGGAGCGCTGGCTGCAGGAAATCAAGGCGGCCATGGCGCGCGGCCCGGTCGAGGTGCGCGCCCTGCCCGACCAGGACAGCGGGGAGCCGGCGAAGGGTACCCTCGTCTTCATCGACAGCTCGGTCGACACCCAGACCGGCACCATCCTGCTGAAGGCGCGCTTCCAGAACCAGTCCATGCGGCTCTGGCCCGGCCAGTACGTCACGGTCACGCTGATACCGCGCACCGATGACGGGGCGATCTCCATCCCCTCGGCGGCGCTGCAGACCGGCCAG
>JAIYAI010000339.1 GCA_027489135.1 Acetobacteraceae bacterium | reverse complement strand
CGACTTGTCCTCGGCGGGGAGGAAACCATGCCAGACCTGAATCGACCTGATGGGCGCATCCACTACAGCGTGCAGGGCAGCGGCTTTCCGGTGCTGCTCTATGCGCCGGGCGGGCTGCGATCGCGCATCGCCATGTGGTCGTCGCCACCGGACGGACCGCCACGGCCCTGGGTGGACTGGACGCAGGCGCTGCCGGCCGCGGGCTTCACCGCCATCGCCATGGACCAGCGCAACGCCGGCGCCTCCGTCACCGCGATCGAGACCGATCACGGCTGGCACACCTATGCAGCCGACCACCTCGCGCTGATGGATCACCTCGGCTTCGGCCGGTTCCATGTGCTGGGCGGCTGCATCGGCGGCAGCTTCTGCCTCAAGGCCATCGAGACGGCGCCGGACCGCGTGGCATCCGCCGTGCTGCAGAACCCGATCGGCCTGCATCCCACGGAGCAGACCTACTTCCCGGACAGCCATGCCGAATGGAGCCGCGAGCAGCGTGCGAAGCGGCCCGAGCTTTCGGAAACCGCGCTCGCCGGCTTCGGCCGCAATATGTGGGACCACGACTTCGTGTTCTGCGTCGATCGCGCATTCGCACGGCGCTGCCCGGCGCCAACGATGCTGCTGCCGGGGACGGACATCCCGCATCCGGCGGCCACCAGCGCGGAACTCGCCGAGCTTCTTCCAGGCGTGGAGGTGCTGACCGACTGGCGCGGCCTGCAGCACCTGCAGCAGCAGCACGATCGCGTGCTGGCCTTCCTGCGGCGGCACACGCCATGAGCCTCGTGCTCTATTTCGCGCCGGGCTCGAGCTCGATGGCGCCGCACATCATGCTGTACGAGACGGGTCTGCCCTTCGAGGGAAGGCCGATGTCGTTCACGCAGAAGGACATGCAGAAGCCCGCCTACCTCGCGATCAATCCCGAGGGCAAGGTGCCGACCCTGCTGGTCGATGGACGGGCGCTGACGGAAGTCGCGGGGATCCTCTTCTACCTCGCACGCCGCTGCCCCGAGGCGGGGATGCTGCCGACCGACCCGGAAGCCGAGGCGCAGGTCGTCTCCTGGATGAGCTTCGTCGCCGCCACGCTGCACCCCGCACGGCGCCAGGGGGAAGATCATGCGCGGCGGATCTACGGCCTGGCCGATGCGCGCCTCGGCGCGCGGGACTGGGCGGTGGGCGACCGCTGCTCCATCGCCGACATCCACCTGTTCCGGCTGTTCTGGCGCTTCCGCGGCGCGATCGGCGCCGCGCCGGGCGACTTCCCGAACCTCGAGGCGCATTACGCGCGGATGATGGCGCGCCCCGCCGTGCAGCGGGCGATCGCGGCGGAATCCGCCATCGGCTACGAGCTGCCGTGACTACGCAGCCGGCCGCTTCATGAAGAAGGCGAGCGGGATCGCGACCGCGCCGGTCAACGCCATCAGGGTGAAGGCGTTGACATAGCCGATCATCGAGGCCTGGCGCAGGATCTCGCCCGAGAGGCGCGAGAGGCCGGTCAGGCTGTCGAGCGACCAGGTGGAGGGCAGGTTCGGATAGAGCCGTGCCTCGCTGAAGGGCGTCACCATCTCCGTCATCCGCGCGTAGTTTGCCGAGGTCGAGCGCAGCAGCACCAGCACGCAGATCGAGATGAACAGGCTCGAGCCGAAATTGCGCATCAACGTGAAGACCGCCGAGCCCTCCGTCGCCTGTTCCCGCGGCAGGGTGGAGAAGGCCATCACCGTCATCGGCGTGAAGGCAATGGACTGGCCGAAGCCCTGCAGCAGGTTCGACCAGAAGACGTCGGCCTCCGTCATGTTGATGTCGAAGGTGGACATCCAGAACCCCGCCAGCGCCTGCAGCGCCACCCCGCAGGCGATGGCGAGCCGGGGCGCCGCGCGGGTGAACTGGATGATCACCAGGAAGGCTAGCCAATTCCCCATCCCGCGCGCCGCGATCAGCGTGCCGATCACGTCGTTGGGATAGCCGCGCAGGTCGTGCAGCAGCGTCGGGAACAGCGTCAGGCTGGTGAAGCTGAGCATCCCGTTCACCAGGGCCAGCGCCAGGCCGATGGTGAAGTTGCGGTCGCGCAGCAGGCGTGGGTTCAGGAAGGGCTGCTCCGCCGTCAGGCAATGCGCGGCGAAGACCCAGAAGGACACGCCACCGATGATGGCGCAGAGGATGATGGTGGTGGAATCGAACCAGTCCATCCGGTGGCCGCGGTCGAAGATCAGCTGCGCGGCGATGATGGCGGTGGACAGCGCGATGAAACCGATCCAGTCGAAGCGGACGCTGCTGCGCTTCGTGTGCTCGGCCAGGGCGAACCAGATGCAGGCCAGGGCCGCGATGCCGGGCGGGATGATCATGAAGAAGGCGGCGCGCCAGTTCCAGGCATCGGTCGCGATGCTGCCGAGGATGGGCCCGACGACCGGCCCGAAGACGGCGCCGACGCCCCACATCACCAGCGCGGTCGGCTGCAGGTGCTTCGGGAAGGTGGCAATCAGGATGGCCTGACCCAGAGGCATGATCGGCGCGCCGAAGGCGCCCTGCAGCACGCGGGCGAAGATCAGCATCTCCAGGCTGTTGGCGATACCGCAGAGGAAGGAGGAGAGGGTGAAGCCCAGCACTGTCCCGAACATCAGCGTCCGCCAGCCCAACCGTGCCGCGAGCCACCCCGTCATCGGCGTCGCCACCGCGGTCGCCACCAGGTTCAGCGTGATGACCCAGGAGATCTCGTCCTGCGTGGCGGAGAGCGTGCCCCGCATCTCCGGCAGCACCAGGTTGGCGAGCGTGATGGTCATGCCGAAGAGCATGTTGGCAAGCTGGACCATCAGCAGGATCAGCCACATCCGGCCGCTGATGGTGAACAGCCCGCCCTGTGCGACGGCGGTCGCGCTCATCCCTGTGACGATTCCTCCACTCCGGCACGATCTTGCGACCGGATGACGCCAGCGACAACCGGCTTTCCAGCCGGCGCGCGGGGCGGCAGGATGACGGGATGAGCATCCTCGAGACCGAGCGCCACGGGCAGATCCTGGTGGTGCGCATGAACCGCCCCGAGCGGATGAACGCCCTGAACCAGGAGCTTCGCCAGAGACTGGCCGAGACCTGGACGGCCTTCCGCGCCGACCCCGAACTGGAGGTCGCCGTCTTCACCGGCACCGGCCGCGGCTTCTGTGCGGGAGAGGACATGAAGGAGTCGCTCGCCGACGGCGCCGCCGGCGGTCGCCGCGCCACGATCGAGGACCCCTTCATGTCCGGCGCGCTGGAGAAGCCGGTGATCGCCGCGGTGAACGGCTTCGCCATGGGCGGCGGCTTCATGCTGGTGGAGCGGACGGATCTGCGCGTCGCCGTTCGCGGCGCGGTCTTCGAGGTGTCGGAGGCGAAGCGCTGGTTGCTCGGCGGCTACAACCACGGGCATCTGGCGAACCTGCCCTATCCCATCGCCATGGAGATGGCGCTGGGCTTCCGCTTCACGGCAGAGCGCTTCCACGAGATCGGCTTCCTCAACCGGCTCGCGGAGCCCGAGACGCTGATCGAGACGGCGCTGGAGATGGGCCGCCACCTGCTGACCCTGCCGCCGGCGGCGCGGGTGAACACGGTGCACATGATGCGGCAGATGCGGCCGCGGGTGGCGCCCAACTTCGAAGCGCTGGCCGGCAAGCTGCACGACCACGGCGACAAGTCCGACCTGATGGAATCCCGCGCCGCCTTCGCCGAGAAGCGCGCGCCCAACTTCAAGGGTTGGCTCGATCCGCAGGATCGCTACCGGCTGCCGACGCTGGAGGATTGAGCACCTGATTTTCAACCACGTCGCCAACCGGCTGAACCCCGCGCATTTCGACACCATCGTCGAGATGCTGACAACGCAGCTCGGCTTCGTCGTGTTGCGCCGGACGGAGCGCTCCATCTGGATGCGCCAGCCCGGCACCAATGTGGACCTCCAGTTCAGCCGCAGCGACACGGCGAACCGGGATGCCGACAAACTGCGGTCCCAGGTCGCCTTCCTGGACGAGGCGCCGCAAGCCGCGCTGGACAAGCTGGCGGGCTGGCTCGGGACCAAGGGCATCGATACTTCGGTCGGCAGCTATTCCGACCGAGAATTCTACCTCGACGCCCCGGCCGCCTTCGTCGATTTCGTGATCGAGGCGATGCGGCCGGAACTCGCCGACTACCCCGTGAAAGTCTGACGCAGCGGCGCGGGCGTCCCCTCCCAGATCTCATCCAGCGACAGCACGCGCGGCGTCAGCCCCTGCGCCGCGCACCAGCGGCTGGCCAGGCGTAGCGCCGGCGCCAGCGCCTCGGCCCCAGGCGCCTCCGCCCCCGATCGCACCAGCAGGCGCAGCAGCGTCTCGAGATCGCCCGCGCGCGCCGCAGCCACGTCCTGCCGCGCCACGACCAGGTGGTTCACCGGCATGCAGCCATGCTGCGCCCGGAACCGCTGCGCCGCGGCGTCGAGATCGGGGAAGACGGGTCGGATCATCGGATCCTCCGGCAGTTCCGTGCCGAAGATCGCGGCGTCCAGCTCCCCGCGCTGCAGCATCGCCGTCATGTCGCTGCCCGGCGCGGCGCGCTCCACCCAGGGTGGGTCGCGGTAGCCAGCATGGTGCGCGTCCTCGAAGGTCACCCAGCGCGCGGCATCGGGGGCCAGGCCGAAATCCTCCTCCAGCACGCCGCGCAGCCACATGCCCGTGGTCTGGCTATAGGCGCGCACGCCGATCCGCCGCCCGCGCAGGTCGGCCGGGCCGGTGATGCCGCGATCGGCGCGGCAGAACATCGCCCCCTCCTGGAAGCGCTGCACCAGCACCACCGGCAGCAGCACCACGGGCCGTCCGCCGGCCTTGGCCATCAGGAAGCTGGCGATCGCCATCTCGCTGGCCGGGTAGCGCCCCTCGCGCAGCATCGGCGCGAAGGCGCGGGTGATGTTGGGCAGGACCGGGAGGTCCAGCGCGAGATCGGGCGCGGCGACCGCCCCGGTGAACAGCGCCTCGGTCCGCGGCGTGCGGCCGATGGCGACTTTCAGAACCGCGTTCATCAGGTCTTCTCCGGCAACGGCGGGGTGGCGTAGGTGCGGAAGCTCTCGGTCATCTGCAGGCCCCAGGCTTGGCCCTTGCCGCGCTCCGCCTCGGTCCAGGTGATGGTCTTCCAGTCCGGCGCCAGGATCAGCCGCGCGCCGGCATGCGCCAGTTCCACGCGGTTGCCGCCAGGCTCGTAGACATAGAGGAAGAAGGTCTGCTGGATGGCGTGCTTGTGCGGGCCGTTCTCGATGGCGACGCCGGCTTCCAGGAAGGTGTCGGCGGCCTGCAGGATGGCCTCCCGGCTGTCCAACGCGAAGGTGATGTGGTGCAGCCGGCCCGGCACGCCGTTGCCTTCCCGCGCATAGGCCATGTCGTAGGACTTGTTGGTCGCGGTCAGCCACATCCCCACCTCGACCCCGTTGTCGAGCTCGATGCGTTCGGTGCAGCGGAAGCCCAGGGTGCGTTCGAAGAATTCCCGGCAGGCGCGGACATCGACGGCCAGGCAGTTGAAGTGATCCAGGCGCCGGACATTCACGCCGCGGGCCGGGTAGCGCTCCCGCTGGTTCTTCAGCGCTGGGCGGCGCTCCGGCGGGGCCGCGTACCACTCGGTGTCGTAGTAGAGCTCCAGCACATGCCCGTCCGGATCGCGGAAGCGCCAGCCCGTGCCGTGGCCGAGTTCGCCCTCATGCGCCCAGACCTCGGTGCCCTCGGCGCGCAGCGCGGCAACGCGGCGCTCCAGCGCCTGCGGGCTACGGCAGCGGAAGGCGGCATGGCCGAGGCCGGAGGTCTTCGCCGCGGTCAGTTGCAGGGAATAGCGCTCGTAGTCGTCCCAGCCGCGCAGATAGACGCTGTCGCCCTGGCGGCCGCTGACGGTCATGCCCATGACGTCGGTGAAGAAGCGCAAGCTCTCCTCCGGCTTCGGCGTCAGGATCTCGACATGCCCGAGATGGGCGATGTCCATGATCGGTTCCATGGCAGTCCTCCCTGTCCCACCCAGGCTACCAGCCCGGGCGCGCCCTGCTAAGCTGCCGCCCAAGACCTTTGGGGGGAGACAGCGGATGAGCGGCACGCAAGCGCGGCCCAACGTGCTGATGATCACGGTGGACCAATGGGCCGGCCCCATGCTCGGCTGCGCCGGCCACCCGACCGTGCTGACGCCCACCCTGGACCAGCTTGCCCGCAACGGCACGCGCTTCACCCGCGCCTATTCCGAGACGCCGATCTGCATCCCCGCCCGGCGCACCCTGATGACCGGCACGACCACCCGCACCCATGGCGATCGGGTCTTCGGCACCACCAACACCATGCCAAAGCACCTGCCGACCATCGCCGATGTCTTCCGCGGCGCCGGCTACCAGACCACCTGCGTGGGCAAGCTGCACGTCTATCCGCCGCGCGACCGCATCGGCTTCGACAACGTGCTACTGAGCGAGGAGGGGCGGCCGCATCTCGGCGGCCCGGACGACCACGACATCTTCCTCGCCGACCATGGCCAGCCCGGCAAGCAGTTCCTGCACGGCATGAACAACAACAACTACATGCACCGCGCCTGGCACCTGGACGAGCAGCTGCACGTCACCAACTGGGCCAGCTTCGCCATGGCGCGGGAGATCCGCCGCCGCGACCCGACGCGGCCGGCCTTCTGGTATCTCTCCTACACCCATCCGCATCCGCCGCTGGTGCCGCTGCAGACCTACATGGACCTCTACCGCCAGTTCACCCCGCCGCCGGCGCTGACCGCCGCCTGGTCGGAGCGCTTCGAGGACCAGCCCTTCGCCCTGAAGATGGCGCGCAACTACTGGCCCGCTTTGGCGCCGCATGTGCTGGAGGAGGTGCGGCGCGCCTTCTACGCGCTCTGCACCCATGTGGATCATCAGCTGCGCGTGGTGATCGGTACGCTGCGCGAGGAAGGGCTGCTGGACGACACCATCATCCTGATCACTGCCGACCATGGCGACATGCTTGGCGACCACGGGCTCTACGCCAAGCGGACCTACTACGAGGGCTCGGCCAATATCCCCTGCATCCTGGTGGGCTGCGCCGGCGATGCGCGCGTCGGCACCGACCGGGTGGATGACCGGCTGGTCGGGCTGGTGGACGTGATGCCGACCTTGCTCGACCTCGCCGGCATCCCCGCGCCGCCGACCGCGGAGGGGCTGTCCATGGTGGGCCCGCAGAAGCGCGCCGTGCTGACCGGCGACACGCTGGAGAACAACGGCGCCTGCCGCATGGCGCATGACGGCCGGCACAAGCTGATCTGGTACCCCGCGGGCCATCGCTTCCATCTCTTCGACCTCGCCCGCGATCCCGGGGAATGCGAGGAACGTTCGGAAGACCCCGACTATGCCGGGGTGCGCAGCCGGCTCGAGCAGGCGCTGGTCGAAGCGGCCTGGGGCACGGATCTCGATCTGGGCTGGGTGCGGGACGGCGCATTGCGCGGCTTCGATCCCGGGCCCTTCCCGGGCCGTCCGGATCGCAGCCTCTCCGGCCAGCGCGGGCTACACTACCCGCAGCCGCCGGCCGTCGCGCCGGACAAGATGGTCGGCTTCCCGAGCTAGATGCCGATGCTCAAGATCCCCCGTCGCGCGCTGCTGGGCAGCGTGCTTGCCCTTCCCGCGCTCCCGGCCCGCGCCGCCTGGCCGGAGCGCCCGGTCAACGCGATCATCCCCTTCGCCCCCGGCGGCGGCACGGATGGCGTGGCGCGCATCCTGGCGGAGAACCTGACGCGCGTGCTCGGCCAGCCCGTGCTGATCGACAATCGCGGCGGGGCAAACGGCAGCATCGGCGCCACCGCCGCGGCGCGGGCCCGGCCGGACGGGCAGAATTTTTTCTTCACCACCGGCACGACGCAGGCGATCAACCCCGCGCTCTACCGCAGCCTGCCCTACGACCCGGTGCGGGACTTCGTCCCCGTCGCCATGATCGGCATCTTCCCGCTGATGCTGCTGGTGCACCCCTCCGTGCCCGCACGCGACATCGCGGCGCTGATCGCGCTGGCCCGCGCGAAGCCGGGGACGCTGACTTTCGGCCACTGGTCCGCGGTCTATCTCGCGGCGGGGAAGATGCTGGCGCGCGGCGCGGGGGCGGAGATCCTGGACGTGCCCTATCGCTCATCGGCCAACACCATGACCGACCTCGTGGCGGGGCGGATCTCCATGGCAGTGGTGGACCTGACGGTGGGCCTGCCGAT
>JAIYAI010000471.1 GCA_027489135.1 Acetobacteraceae bacterium | reverse complement strand
GCCGCCTGCGGAAAGGCGGCGCGCAGGACGGCTTCCTGCGCGACGGCGCCATGCTCGCCCGTGCCGTCGGCGGGCGCGGCGTCGCAGGTGAAGCGCGCGGCATGGGCGCGGCCGCAGGCGCAGGGATCGGCGAAGAGGGACATGGCGTGCGGTCTCCCGGTCGTCCGCGGCGCATCGGGGCGTCGCGTGGCCCGCCGCCTTGGCAAGGCATGTGCCAAGCGGTGGGACGGCGTCGCGCTTTCGATTTCGCGTGGTCCTGCTGTCGATAGCGGCAGCGTGCTGCCCAAGAGGCAGGCAGGGCTGGGCAGCCCGGCGTCAGGCTGGCAGGATCGCGGCAAACGCCGGAGGAACGACCACCCCATGATCCCGCGCCGCGCCCTGCTTGCCACCCCGCTTGCCCTGCCGTCCCTGGCCCGAACGCAGGAGGCCTGGCCGACCCGGCCCGTGCGGATCCTGGTGGCCTTCCCGGCCGGCAGCGGCACCGACACGCTGGCCCGCTTCTATGCGGAGCGCCTGTCGCGCGCCCTCGGCCAGCCCGTGCCGGTCGAGAACATGGGCGGCGCCAACGGCGCCATCGCGGCACGGGCCGCGGCGCGTGCGGCCCCCGATGGCTACACGCTGTTCTTCGGCACCGTCTCCACCCATGCCGCCAACCCGAACCTGCTGCGCGAACCCGGCTACGACCCGATCCGCGACTTCGCGCCGGTGTCGATGATCACCATCAATGGCCTTGGGCTGCTGGTGCAGAAGGATTTCCCGGCGCGCACGCTGCAGGAATTCATTGCTCATGCCCGCGCGAACCCGGGCAAGCTGAACTACGGCGTCGCCAATGCGGGCGGCATCGGGGGGACGCATCTGCTGGTGAAGGCCACCGGCATCCAGGCCGAGCAGATCACCTATCGCGGCACGCCGGCGGCGATCACCGACCTGCTCGGCGGGCGGATCCAGTTCATGGTGGTCGATCTCGGCCCCGCGGTGGAGCATCTGAAGGCGGGGACGCTCCGCTGCCTCGGCGTCTCCACGGCCCGGCGGTTGGAGATGCTGCCCGATGTCCCGACGATGCAGGAGGGCGGGATCGCCGGCTACGACTTCGCATCCTGGAACGCGGTCTGGATGCCGGCGCGCACGCCGCCGGAGATCGTGGGCCGCGCCAACCGCGCCATCGTGGCGATCGGGGAGAGCGAGGAGGCAAAGCGCTTCTGCGCGAACATGGGCGTGCAGTCCACGACGAGCACGCCCGAAGCGCTGCTGGAGTTCAACCGGCGCGACCTGCAGACCTGGGCACGGATCGTCGAGGAGGCGGGAATCGCCAAGGAATGACGCCAACGGCCCGGTTCATGGACCGGGCCGAGATGCCGAACGGCGCCCGCCATCAGGGGCGGGACGCCGATCGTATCGAAGCGATGGCCGGGCAACGGAACGAACCGGACCAGGTTCCCGTGCGCGTCGGTCGGGGCAAGGATCCTCGTCATGCCGCCGTTAGAGCGGCCGAGAGGCTCTCCGCCCTAGGCTGCCTGGGCTTCCTTGGCGAACTCACCGACCAGATCGGCAACCGTGGTGCCGGCAAGGTTCTCCAGCATCACCTGCTCGGCCTGGTCGAAGCGGGCGCGCAGCAGTTCCGGCATGCGGCGGCCGACCGGATCCTGCCGGTTGGTCCGCGGATGCACGCGGATCAGCTTCTCCCGCTCCGGATGGATGGCGCGCCAGACATCGCGCAACGTGATCTGGTCGGCCGGTCGTGCCAGACTCGCCCCGCCTGGACCGCGCTGGACGGAAATCAGGCCCGCCCGCGCCAGATGCCCGGCAATCCGGCGGACCACCACCGGATTCGTGCCGATGCTCACGGCCATGCGCGCGGAGGTGGCCTCGTCCGAGGTGTCCCTGGCGATCAGGATGAGGATGTGAAGTGCGACGGAGAAGCGTGTGGCAACCATGATAGAGAATAGGATTACATGTTGGTTGGATGTTGACCAGAGGTCACCAGCGGATACTCGCAGCAACGTCGACCGCCGCGTCGTGAGCGTGTCCTCTCCGTGACACCTGCGCGCATTACGGGTGCTCGCGGTCCCCGGTTGTGGCGGCGCGCCGTCGTGGCGGCGGCCCGATGAGCGCCGGACCCGCCCTCCCCCCGCCCCTGCGGACCGCCCTGGTCTGTCGCGCCGCCGCGCGGTTCTGCGCCCGGCTCGGCTGGGCGCCGGTCAGCGAGATGCCGCTGCCGAACGGTCGCCGCGCCGACATCCTGGCGCTGCTGCCGGATGGCGGCTTCGCCGTGCTCGAGGTGAAGTCCTGCGCGCGCGATTTCCTGGCGGACGCGAAATGGCATGACTACCGGGAGTACTGCGACCGGTTCTACTTTGCGGTCGATTGCGATTTCCCGCAGCATTTGCTGCCCGTGGACGCCGGCCTGATCGTCACCGACGGCGCCACGGAGGCGGCCCTGCTGCGCGAGGGACCGTCGCACGCCCTGGCGCCGGCGCGGCGGCGAGCCCTGCTGCACCGCTATGCACGGGTCGCAGCCGGGCGTCTCGCGGCCCTCGCCGACCCCGCGGGCGCCGCGGAACTGCGCGCGGCGCTGAGCGCGGAGTAGCGGCGCGAACCCTCCGTTCATGCCGTCGCGTCATGCTTGGCCCCGCATGACGCCTGCACCCGACCTCGACACGCTGCTGCAGCGCTACGCCACCGGGCGGTACCGCCCGGCGACCTTCCTCGAACGCGGCCTGGCGATGCCGCTGACCACACCCACCCTGCTCGGCGCGCGGATTCGCCCGGCCGAGCGTCGCGGGCTCGAACTCGTGCTGCCCAATCCGGCCGGGGCGGAGGGGGTCTACATCCTGCCCTGGTCCGCGCTGCATGATTTCTGCGCCCCCTCGTTGCATGATCGTATGCTGTGGGACCGGGTGGCGGGGCTCCCGCTGCTCTCGCCGGGCACGGTGCGGGAGGCCGCGCGGCGTGTGGCGGTTGACGGTTATGCCGGCCGCGCCGCTTCCGTGGCCGCAAAGGCCGCCGACCGGGTGCGACGGGAGGGCACGGCGCGGACCCAGTACGGGCTGCTGCTGCTGCTGCTCCGCCAGGGGGAGCCGCCCGGCCTTGGCCTGCCGCCGCCGGACCGGGACCACCCGGCCAGCATCCAGCAGCGCGTCCGCGCCGTCCTGCGCCGCCGATCCGGCGAGGTGAACCCCGAGCGCGCGCTCGAAATCATCGAGGAGGCCGCCACCGCCCTCGCCGGGGTCGGCCTGGACGCGGGGGAGGACGCCCCGCTGCCACGGGTAGCGCGGGACCTGCGTGCCATGACGCTGTCCATCGCCGGCTGGGCCTCCGCGCGGCCGCCCGAGGATCGGCCCTCCGCCCAGCTCATCGTGGCGGCGACCGAGCTGACCCTGCGCTGCGCCGAGCGCGCCATGTCGGAGCTCCGTGGCCTCACCGCGGAGATGTGGGCGCTGCTGCGGCGCTGGGACGGCGATGCCGACCGTATCCGCGCCCAGGCCACGCGGCCGGACTGGCTGCTCGACGGCTGGGATGCGCTGGCGGGCCTGTGGCAGTCGGCGCCGCCGGACGCGCGGCTGGCGACCCTGGCGGAAATGGCGCTGCTGGTGCCCGTGATCCCGGCCGAGGCGCGGGACTGGTTCGGCTTCGACGCGGAAGGCGAGATGGAACGCCATCGCGGCGGGCTGCGCACCTGGCGGCGCACCGTGCTCGCCCGGCAGGACTGGGTCACCGGCCGCCTGGCGACGCTGCCGCAGGAACGCAACGAGATGCTACGCGAGGCCTATGCATGACCAGCCGCCCACCGCCCGGCGAGGCGCCGCTGCGCGAGGTCCGCCAGCTTGCCGCGAGCGCCGCGAACGCCGAGGACGCGGCGCTGCTGCGTCTGGTGCGTCTGCTCGACGACCTGCCCGAGCGCGGCGAGGCCGACCGCGTGCTGGAGCCGGTGCGCGAACGGCTGCAGGTGCTGCGCCCGCAGCGGCCGTTGCGCTTCTCGCGCCTGCTCTTCCTGCCCCTGGACGGCGCCATCGTCGCGCCGACGCGCTGGCGGCGCGGCGGGCACGAGGTGCCGCGCACCGCCCTGCAACCGCTCGCGCAGGCGGTGGAGGCCGCCCTCGGCCCCACCGCCGCCGCGATCCGGCGGGAGGGAGAGGGCCACGACATGGACGATTCGGGCGTGGTGGGGGCGCTCGGCGGCCGGCTCTGGCCCCTCGCTGCGGAAGCCCTGCCCGAGGCTCCGCCACCAGGCTGGGAGACAAGCGGACTCGGGGCGGAGGACTATGCCGCGATCCGCGACGTGACGATGCCGGTCCTGGCCGCGGGCCCCGCGATCCACGCGGCGGTGCGAGCACTGGCGATGGAGCCGTCGCGTGCCGCCACCGGTGCTTCGCTGGCCGCCGTGCTGCGCGGTGCCCTGGCCGGCCCGGCCGCGGCGGGACCGCGGCCCTTGGCGGCAGCGGTGGCAACGCTGCTGCGCAGGGCGGAAGCGCCTGGCGCCGTTCTGCAGGCCGCCGCCGAGTTCGGGGAGCAGGGACGCAGCCTGGCCCGTGGCATGGCCGACGCCGCCATGGCCATGCTGCCCGATCCATCACGCGCCGGGCTGGGCGCGGCCGCAGCCGCCGCGCGCCGCGGCTTCCGCGCGATCGAGGACCTCGCCGCCAGCGGCTTGCTGGATGCGGAGCGGACGCGCCGGCTGACTGCGCAGCGCCACGCCATGGACCAGACCTGCCGGCGGCTTGTGGCCGAAGCCGGGACGACGCGGGTGGCCGGTGCCCTCGCCGCCCTTCGGCAGGGCGGGCCGACGACCGATGCCGTCGTCGCCGCAATCGAGCGGGACGCGCGGGCGATCCGTGCCCTGGCGCAGGCAGCGCGCGGCGCCGGCGACCCCACGGCCTACGATCGGACCCTGCGGCAGATCGCCATGGCGGTGGGCGAACTCGGCAAGGGCGCGCTGCCGGCGGGGGGGCCGACGTCGGTCGATCTCGCCCGGGTGGTGGAGATCCTCGACGGCCCGCACGCCGCGATGGCGCTGCTGGCGGAGGCCGGGCGCGACTGAGGGGCGGACGAGCCCCTACCGCTCGCGTCAGCGCGCCGGCGGCGCCATCCCGGCACCGCCTGGCGGGGGACCGCCACGATGCATGCCGGGGCGCGCGACGGGCAACTCGTCCAGCGTCACGCCACGGTCACCGTTGACGTCGAGGGCACGGAACTGTGCCTCCAGCGCCGGCCGGATCTCCTCCAGCGTCAGCCGCCCGTCGCTATTGGCATCGACGGCGCGGAACAGGGCCGCAACCATGCGGGCGCGAACCGGGTTCACCTCGGCGCGCGGAGCACCCTCGGGCGGACGCATCAGTTGCAGGGCGAGCGCCTCCTCGACCACCAGGGCGCCATCGCCGTTGCGGTCGGCCTCCCCGAAGCGGGCTTGGGCGAAGCGCCATACCTCCTCGAAGCGGACGCGACCGTCGCCATTGGCATCGACCATGGCGAAGGCCGCCACCGGCCCACCGGCAGCGGGACGAGGTGCGGGCGGGGCGCCAGGCACGGGCTGGGCCAGGGCTGGCAGAGTGACGAGGGCAACGAGCGTTCCCAGCGCCAGCGGACGCATCGGAGACATGGCGCGTTCCTTGACCGGACCTCTGCAGGATATGGCCCTGGCAAGCCGTCACGACAGAGCGCAAACCGCCCGAAAGCGGATGGCTCGGCAGCGCAAGGCGTGTGGGCCGGTCGTGCCGGGGTGGCGCCGCTACCGAAGAAACCTGGCGCAAGGGCGGGTTTACGCGGCGGCGGCGCACCTGGCCCGGGCTGCCCCTAGCCGTTGTAGAAGGGCCGGCCGTGGTCCCGCAGCCAGAGGCGCACGAGGTGCCGCTTGCGCTCCGGCTCGGGCCAGTCGGTGAAGCCGGTGCGCTTGTGGCCGAGGGCGCGGTTGTTCACCAACTGGATCTGCCCGGGCTGGAAGTGGAAGTCGAAGCGCATCGCCGGATCTTCCAGGATGACGTCGAAGGCGGCGAGCGCGGCCTGGCCCGCGTTGTCGAGCGGCTCCCCGGCCAGCGCCTGGCCATTGACGATCTGGAACTTCGAGATCCGCCCGAGCATGCGCACGCCCCGCATCTCGAAGATCGGCGCGCGGTGGGTCATCACGTCGCCCGGCGCATGTTCCCGCTGCCGGTCGAAGACGAAGGGCCGCCAGAGCCGCGGCGCGAGGTCCGGGTGGCGCGTGCGCATGGCGTTGTGCGCGGCAGCGAAGGACACGAGGCCGCTGACGCCCCCTTCCTTCGCCGTCTGCAGGCAGAGCAGCCCGACCACGTCGGGCGGGCAGATGTTGTAGCTGTTGTCGACGTGGAAATTCTGCTCGGCATTGGTGATGTCGGGCCGTACGCCGTTGCCGGGCGGCTTGCCCAGGTCGCGCACGCCATAGACCATCGTGCCGTCCCATTTCTGCGCGACGGGGCGGGCGACCAGACGCGAGAGCAGCCAGTATATCTGCGTCGTCACCTCGCGGCCGAGGCGCTCGACCGGCAGGCGGTCGATGATGGCGAAGCCGGGCCCCTCTTCCAGCAGCCGCTTCGCCCGCGCCATTAGAGCGCCGCAGGCGTCGAGGGCGAAGTCCTGCGGATCGAGCGCGGTGACCGGCAGCGGGTTGTCGGAGAGCAGCGCGGCGACGGCCTCGATCTCCTCCGCCGCCTCGGGCGGGATCGGCAGCAGCCCCGTGTCGCGCGGCAGGTCGGGGCCCGCCCAGACGAGCCCACCCGTGATGTCGCGGTTCAGCGGGTGGTCGGCGGCGATGGCGGTCATGGCGATCCTCCGGGCCGGAAGGCTAGACCCGGGTGGCGCGCCCCGGAAGCCTCACTCCGGCACGCCGTTTGGATCGCCGCTGCCTTCCCGGTAGCGATGGGTGGAGCTGCCATAGGCGACCAGCACGCCGGTCTCGTCGCGGATCTCCGTACGGGCGAAGAAGACGTTGCGGCCCGCGGTGACGACCCGGCCCTCGGCGCTCAGCCGCCGCCCCAGCACGGCCTGGCCGGTGAAGCGGCAGTCGAGATCGAGGGTGACGGCGCGGCGCACCCGGCCCGGGAGGGGGCAGTAGAGGCCGGCGAAGGCCGCGGCCTGGTCCATCAGCGACAGCAGCACGCCGCCATGCACGATGCCGGAGCGGTTGGCGTGGTGATCCGCGGTGTCGCAGACCATGCGGCAATAGCCGTCGCGCCATTCGGCGATGCCGAGGCCGAGATGGTCGTGATAGGGCGCGGCGGTGTTGGGCGGCGGGTCGGGCAGCGGGTCGCCATGCTTCTCGGTCATGCGCGATGGGTGGCCGGGCCCCGCGCATGCGTCAACCGATCTGCAGCTCCTGCAGCGCGGCCTCCAGCTCCTGGAAGCTCGGCATGAGGTCGGATGGCACGACCTTGCGCCCCGTCTCCACCGCGACCTGCGGCGCGTTGCCGTGCAGGTGGGCGACGAGCACGGCGCGGATGACCTCGTAGTAGAGGCATTCCTCCTCCACCACGCCCTTCAGCCGCGACGCCATGGGACCGACCATGCCATAGGCCAGCAGCACGCCGAGGAAGGTGCCGACCAGCGCGCCGCCGATCATCTTGCCGAGCACGGCTGGCGGCTGGTCGATCGAGCCCATGGTCTTGATGACGCCGAGCACCGCGGCGACGATGCCGAGCGCCGGCAGGCCGTCCGCCATGGTCTGCAACGCGTGGGAGGCGTGCAGTTCCTCCTCCTTCACCTTCTTGAGTTCCCGCGCCATCACGTCCTCGATCTGGTGGGGATCGTCGGCGTTCATGCCGATCATGCGCAGGTAGTCGCAGACGAGCACCACCGCGTGGTGATCCTTCAGGATGTTCGGGAACTTGCCGAAGGCGGCGCTTTCCTCCGGCTTCTCGATATGCGGCTCCAGCGCCATGGCGCCCTTGGTCTGGGCCAGGCGGACGAAGAAGAAAAGCAGGCTCAGGAGATCGACGTAGTCCTGCTTCTTGAACTTCGCGCCCTTGAAGGCCTTTCCGAAGCCATGCAGCGTGTGCTTCACGGCCCCGAAGCTGTTGGACATCAGGAAGGCGCCGACCGCGGCGCCGCCGATCATCAGCATCTCGAAGGGCAGGGCGGCGATGATGATGCCGAACTTGCCGCCGGCGATGGTGTAGCCACCGAAGACGCAGACGAAGAGGACGACGAGACCGGCGATGATGTTCATCGGCGCGACTCGGGCGTGGCGGGAAGGTCGCGCAGCAGGGTGATGGCGACGCGGCGATTGCCGGCGGCCGCGGGCTGGTCCGGCAGCAGCGGCTGGCGCGCGGCATGGCCCGTGACGCTGCGGATGCGCGCTTCCGGGATGGCGGCGTCAGCCAGCAGGCGGCGGACCGTGTTGGCGCGCTCGGCGGAGAGTTCCCAGTTGCCGCGATCCGTCTGCGCGCCGCGGAAGGGCGTGGCGTCCGTATGGCCGGAGATGGAGAGGTCGTTCGGCAGCTTCGCCGCGACCTGCGCCACCTTCTGGATAAGCGCCCGCACGCGTTCGTTGGGATTGGCGCTGCCGGTGGCGAACATCGGCGTCCGGTCGGCGTCGAGAAGCTGGATGCGCAGCCCCTCTGGCACGATCTCCACCACCAGTTGCCGGGCAAGCTCGGCCAGGGCCGGGTCGTCGCGCACCGCGGCGCGGAGGTCCTCGGCGGCGCGGGTCAATGTGGCGTGTTCCTGCCGGGCGCGCTCGGCGCGGGCCTCGGCCTCCCGCTGCGCCGTCTCCTCGGCGGCGGCGAGGGCGGTGGCGGCCTCCGCCGCGGTCAGTTCCGTCACCTGCATCGGCGCCGGTGCCGGCCCGGCGGGGGACGGCGATCCCGCCTGCGGCGTCTCGGGCCCGGTCAGGCTGTCGCCCGAAGGGCCATCGGCATCGGTGCTGGACGGGCGCGGGGCGCGCGCGGCGGGCTGGCCGGGGCCGGCCACCGGCCCGTCGCCCTGGCCGAAGGACCGCACCACCGTCTCCGCCTGCTCGTCCATCTCCTCGATCTCGAGCCGCGCGGGCGCGACGCTGCGCGACGGGTTCATGGCCCCGGAATCGGAGAGCATGTTGGCGGTGGAGTTCGGCGTCCGCCCCGCGAAGGGGAGGCCGGCGCCGGAGGTGGACTGGCCGAAGGCGTTCACCGGGGAGAAGAAGTCGGCGATACCCCTGCGCTGTTCCTCCGACGTGGCGTTGAGCAGCCACATCAGCAGGAAGAAAGCCATCATCGCGGTGACGAAATCCGCATAGGCGACCTTCCAGGCGCCGCCATGGTGGCCGTGCCCGCCTTCCTCGATGCGCTTGAGGACGATCGTCCCCCCGCCATCCCGGCCCTTGCCGCCCTTGCCTGCCATCCACCGCTCCTGGGCGGGGAGGATGGCAGGGGCGGCTTAAGGCGGGGCTAAAGCCGGCCCCGCGCCGGGTTGCGCGCGAATCGGGCAGATGCCCGAATCAGCGGCGGGCCGGGCAGGGTCGCGCCGGCAGGCTTCCCCCACCACCGGCGATTGCGGCAGTCTGGCATGGGTCTTGCGTCGCCCGCCCCCCGCGCAACCGGGACCTGACCGCGCCAATCACCGGAGACAAGAATACGATGACCTTGAGGCGACTCCTCCTGGCCGCCTGTACCGCCGCCATCCCCGCCTTCGCCGCCCTCCCGGCCGCGGCGCAGGGCACCATCCGCATCGGCATGACCGCGGCGGACATCCCGTTGACCCATGGCCAGCCCGACCAGGGCTTCGAGGGCAACCGCTTCACCGGCATCCCGCTGTATGACCCGTTGGTCGCCTGGGATCTCTCCCGCGCCGACCGTCCGACGCCGCTGGTCCCGGGCCTCGCGCTCGAGTGGAAGGTGGACGACGCGGACAAGACCCGCTGGATCGTCACCCTGCGCCGCGGCGTGAAGTTCCACGACGGCTCCGACTTCAACGCCGACGCCGTGGTGTGGAACGTCCGCAAGGTCCTGGACCGCGAGGCGCCGCACTACGACCCGCGCCAGGTCGGCCTGACCGCCACACGCATGCCGGCGCTGCGCCGGGCCGAGAAGATCGACGACTACACCGTTGCCCTGATCACCGCCGAGCCCGACAG
>JAIYAI010000357.1 GCA_027489135.1 Acetobacteraceae bacterium | reverse complement strand
GGGTCGCGGTCGACCATGGGGAATTCGTAGGCGGCCTCGGTCGCGCGGATCAGTCCGGGGACGTCGAGCCAGCCGAAATTCCAGTCCTGGAAGATCGGCAGGAAGCTCTCGATCGCCGCGGCGCGGTTCCAGTCCTCCCGCGCCCAGGCGGTATCGGCGGGGAAGCGCTGCTCGGCGATCCAGTTGATCTCCTGCAGGCCGTCGGGCCCGACGGGCGAGATCGGGTAGCAGACGAACTTCGTGTCGCGATGCCCGGCCTGAACCATGGAGGCGCCGGTGCGGAAGGGCCTGGCGCGGCTGGTGGCGCGCCAGAGCAGCGCGCCGTCCCATTTCGGCGGGCCCTCGTCTGGCACGTAGTGGACGCGCACGGCGGAGTGGATGCCGTCGGCGCCGATCAGCGCGTCGCCCTTCGCGGTGCCGCCATCGGCGAAGCTCGCGGTGACGCCCGTCGCGTCCTGGGCGAAGCCCGTGAGGCGCCGGGCGGCGAGCACGCGGTCGGCGCCGAGGCGCTCCACCGCCGCTTCCCACAGCATCACCTGCAGCCGGCCGCGATGGATGGAATACTGCGGCCAGTGGTAGCCCGCGGCGTGGCCGCGCGGTTCGGCCCAGATCTCCTGGCCCAGGCGGTTGGCGTAGCAGAACTCCTGCGTGGCGACGCCGATCGCGGCGAGGCGGTCACCGAGGCCGAGTTCGATCAGCTCCCGCACGGAATGCGGCTGCAGGTTGATGCCGACGCCCAAGGGCCGGACCTCCGGCGTCGCCTCGAAGACGGTGCAGGGGATGCCGGCGGCGTGCAGCGACAGCGCCGTGGTCAGGCCCCCGATGCCGCCGCCGATGATCAGGATGTGCATGGGGCCCCTCCTGCCATACTCACGCGGCCGGCAACAGGTCCCGGCGCATCAGCTGCACGGGCTTGCCGCTGCGAAGCGTTCGCTCGGTTCCGGCGTCGTGCCAGCCGAGGCGCGCGTAGAGATCGGCGGCGGTGTCCGTATAGAGCCAGAGCCGGGCGACGCCGAGGGATGCGGCAAAGCCCTCGACGTGGCGGACCAGTGTCGCGGCATGGCCCCGCCCGCGATGGCCGGGCAGCACGAAGACGCCGGCGAGCCAGGGGGCGAGATCGGGCCGGCTGTCGAGGTCGCGTTGGGCGAGGCTCGCGGTGCCCACGGGCGAACCGTCCTCGAACAGCACGAAGCTCTCCTCCGGCCCGAACGGCGTGTCGCGGATGCGGGCCTCCATCTGCGCGACGCTGAGCCCGTCGTCGGCCTGGAAGGCGGCGACGAGCCAGCGGGCGACCAGCGGCACGAGCGAAGGGTCGTTGAAGACGGCGCGAATGTCTGGAGGTGCTGCTGGCATGACGGTGCCGGGATAGCCGATCGTTGGCGTCTGGCGGTAGCGCCGCGCAGGCTTCGTTGGCAGGCGAAGCGTCCCGCCAAGGGCGATGCCAGGATGGCGTCCGCCGATGCGGGGAAGAGGATGGCTGCCGCGCGCTACCATGGCTGGGCGATCGTCCGGGCCTGCCTGCTGTCGAGCATGATGGGCAATGCGCTCGGGCTGTTCGGGGCCGGCGTCTATCTGCACACCGCGACGGCCCTGCGGGGCTGGGGCATCAGCGCGCTATCGGGAGCGGTTACGCTGTTCCTGCTGCTGAGCGCGCTGTTGCTGCTGCCGGTCGGCATCACCATCGGGCGGCACGGCCCGCGGCCGGTATTCGCGCTCGGCGGGGCCGCGACGGCGCTCGGCGTCGTCGGGATTGGCCATGCCACGACCGTGGCGCAGGCGTACGGCGCCTTCGCGGTACTGGGCATCGGCTGGGCCTGCCTGTCCACGACCGCCGTTGCGACGACGCTGGCGCCCTGGTTTGAACGCGCCCACGGGCGGGCCATGGCCACCGCGTCGATCGGGGCGAGCATCGGCGGGATGCTCGGCCCGCCGGCGCTGCTCGCCGGGATCGCGCTGCTCGGATTCGGGCCGGCAACGCTGATCGCCGGCGCTCTGGCGCTCGCCGTGGTGCTGCCCCTGGCGGGTTTCGTGCTGCGGCACCGCCCCGAGGATATCGGCCAGAGCGTGGATGGGGAGCCGCCACGCGCCCGGCGCCCGGCGCCGCCATGCCCTGCGCTGCATTGGCGGCAGGCGATGCGGACGGCATCGCTGCGCAGCGTGATGGCGGGGTTCGGCATTGCGATGCTGGTGCAGATCGGCTTCCTCGGCCACCAGGTGTCGATCCTCGCCGGATCGCTCGGCCTGTCCGGCGTCTCGGTCCTTGCGATGGCGACGGCCTTCGCCGCCCTGCTCGGGCGCCTGGTCTTGACGCGCATCGCGGATCGCATCGCGCTGCGGCGCGTGGCGGCCGGGGTACTGGTCCTGGCAGCCTTGGGGTTCGGCATGATGGGCAGCGGGGAAGGCGCGGCACGCCTCATCGCCGGGAGTCTGATGGTGGGATTGACCGTCGGCTGCGTCACGACACTGGCACCGATCATCATCCGGGCCGAGTTCGGTGCGCCCGGTTTCGGCGCGATCTTCGGCGTCGCGTCCTGCGGCATTCAGCTGATGGCCGCGCAGGGACCCGTGATCTGGGGGCTGCTGCACGATCTGGCCGATGGCTACGGCCCCGCTCTGGGTGTCGCCGCCTGCCTCGACCTTGCCGCCGCGGCGCTGATCCTGACGGCCGGCGGCCGATCGATCATGGCAGGGCCCCGGGTTCCGGTGCGATAGACCAGCGGTCACACGCCTCTGATACGGTGGCGCGCCTCGACCGGAGACCCGCCATGGACAGCCGCGCCCGCCACATCCTCGACCTCCACCGCCGTGGCCTGCTGCGCGGTGCGGTGGGCCTCGCTGCGCTGGCCGCGGTGCAACCGGCGCGCGCCCAGCAGCCGGCGGGTCCGGGCCTCGGCTTCCGGCGCTATCCCTTCACCCTCGGCGTCGCCAGCGGGGAACCGGCGCCGGATGGGGTGGTGATCTGGACCCGCCTCGCGCCCGAACCGCTCGCACCGCTCGGCGGCATGCCGGCCGCACCCCTGGAGGTGACCTGGGAGGTCGCCGAGGACCCGCGCTTCGCCCGCATCGCGGCCCGGGGCACGGCGCTGGCCCGCCCCGAGCTTGGCTTCGCCGTGCATGTCGAGGTCGCCGGCCTCGCCCCGGGCCGGCCCTACTGGTACCGCTTCCGCGCGGGGCGGGAGCAGAGCCAGGTCGGCCGCACCCGCACCGCCCCTGCACCGGGGGCCGCGACGCAGCGCCTCCGCTTCGTCAACGCCGGCTGCCAGCATTACGAGCACGGCTTCTTCACCGCCTGGCGGCACGTGGCGGAGGAGGAGGACCTCGACCTCGTCGTCCACTATGGCGACTACATCTACGAATACCGCGGCGTGCTGCCGGGCCAGCCGAGCTGGGGGCCCGCCGTGCGGACGCATGAGGGCGAAGAGACCATCGCGCTCGAGGACTACCGCCGCCGCTACGCGCAGTACCGGATGGATCCCGACCTCGCCGCGGCGCACCAGGCCCACCCCTTCGTCGTCTCCTTCGACGACCACGAGGTCGACAACAACTGGGCAGGCCCGCATTCCGAGGAGGACGGCTCGACGCGCTTCCCCGTCGCGGTGCCGCCCGAGGTCTTCGCGCTGCGCGTCGCCGCCGCCTTCCAGGCCTGGTACGAGCACATGCCGCTGCGCCGCTCCGCCCTGCCGCGGGGGCCGCAGATCCTGGCGCATCGCCGCATCGGCTGGGGCGGGTTGGCCGATATCCACGTGCTCGACACGCGCCAGTACCGCGACGACCAGCCCTGCGGCGACGGCGTGCTGCGCCCCTGCGAGGCGTCGCTGAACCCGACGGCGCAGATGCTGGGCCGAGCGCAGGAGGCCTGGCTGCTGGACGGCATGGGCGGCAGCCGCGCCACCTGGCAGGTACTGGCGCAGCAGGTGATGCTGATGCGGCGGGAGTTCCCGAATGGCGGCCTCGCCATGGACAAGTGGGACGGCTACCCGGCTGCGCGCTACCGCCTGCTACAGGGCATGGCGGCGCGGCGGATCGCCAATGCCGTCGTGCTGACCGGGGATGTGCACAATGCCTGGGCCGGCGAGGTGCGCCTCGGCGAGGCCGGGCCGGTGGTGGCGACGGAGTTCGTCGCGACCTCCATCTCCTCGGGCGGCGACGGCAGCGAGCAGAACGCCAACACGCCGGACACGCTGCGCCGCAACCCGCATATCCGCTTCTTCAACAACCGCCGCGGCTACTGCCTGCACGAGGTGACGCCGGAGCGGATGGAGGTGGTGTTCCGCGCCCTGCCGCAGGTGACGCGGGGCGGGGCGCCGCGGGAGGACCGGGGTCGCTTCGTGGTGGAGGCGGGGAAGCCGGGCATCCAGGCGGGGTAGCTGGCACGGGGTCTGCATCGCCGGGGCGGTCCAGGGAGCCACGCCGATGACCGATATCGTCCCGACCATCGACCTCACCCCCTTTCGCCTCGGTGGCGTGGCGGAGCGGCTGGAGGTGGCACGCCGGATCGGCCGGGCCTGCGAGGAGATCGGATTTCTCCTCGTCGGCGGGCATGGCGTGCCCGATCCCCTGATCGACGGCACCTATGCCGCGGCGAAGGCCTTCTTCGACCTGCCCGTGGAGGAGAAGGCGACGATCCGGCGGCCCAGCCCCACCATCGGCCGCGGCTGGGTCAGCCTGGCGCACCAGGCGCTGGCCGCCAGCATCGGCAAGGCGACGCCGCCCGACCTGCAGGAGAACATCACCTTCGGCCCGCCGCCGGGCGGCACCGGCCCCTATTGGGAGGAGGGCTGGGGCGCGTCCCACTTCGCCGCCAATCTCTGGCCCGTCCGGCCCCCGGGCTTCGAGGCGACGGTCACCGCCTACTACCGCGCCATGGAGGGGCTGGCGGCGACGCTGATGCAGGCCTTCGCCCTCGCGCTCGACCTGCCGGAGGACCATTTCGCGCCCTTCATCGACCGGCACATCAGCGCCATGCGCTTCATCAACTACCCCGACCAGCCCGACGCCCCGGCGGAGGGCCAGCTCCGCGCCGGCGCGCATTCCGACTACGGCAGCCTGACCATCGTGCGGGTCGAGGACGCGCCGGGTGGCCTGCAGGTGCGCGACGCGGCCGGCGCCTGGCGCGACGTGGCGTATCGTCCCGGCGCGCTGGTGGTGAACATCGGTGACCTGATGGCGCAATGGACCAATGACCGCTGGGTCTCGACCATGCATCGCGTGGTGAACCCGCCGCGCGACCAGGCGCTGGGCAGCCGGCGCATCTCCCTCGTCTTCTTCCACCAGCCCAATTACGACGCGGAGATCGCGGCGCTGCCGTCCTGCGTCTCGGCCGAGCGGCCGGCGCAATACGCACCGATCAGCAGCGGTGCGCATTGGCGGGCGAAATCCTCCGCCGCCCAGGCGCGCAAGCCACTGGAGTGACCCCCTTCCCCCGCCGGCGGGGGGAGGGTCGGGGATGGGGGTGGCGCCGCCTCCCCCAAGGCGTCGCGTCACGCTACGCTGCCCCGTGCAGGCGATGGGGGAAGCGCGGGCATGTCGGACAGCGACGGCAACGGCAGCTGGGGCGGCGACGTCACCGGCGACAGCGTCACCGAGACCACGACGAAGTCCTGGTTCAGCCGCATCGGCGGCGCGCTGATGGGCGTGCTCTTCGGGCTGCTGCTGATCCCCGGCGGCATCGCCCTGCTCGCCTGGAACGAGGGCCGCGCCGTGCAGACCGCGCGCTCGCTCTCCGAAGGCGCCCACCTCGTCGTGGAGGCGCCGGCGGACCGGATCGATCCCGCCAATGACGGGCGCTTCGTGCATGTCAGCGGGGCGGTCACCGGCCTGCCGCAGCTTGCCGACCCCGTCTTCGCCGTCCGCGTCGATGGCGCCACGCGCCTCCGCCGCACCGTCGAGATGTACCAGTGGAAGGAGGAGCGGCACTCCGAGACCCGCAGCAAGCTCGGCGGCGGGCAGGAGACGGTGACGACCTACAGCTACACCCGCGGCTGGTCCGACCAGGCGATCGACAGCAGCCAGTTCCGCAACCCCTCGGGGCATGCGAACCCGCCCATGCCGAACCGCACCCAGGTCTTCACGGCGCAGCAGGGGCGCCTCGGGGCCTGGCCGCTGACCGAGGCCGTGCTGGGCCAGCTCGGCGCCTTCCAGCCCCTGCCGGCGGAGCAGGTGCCACAGCGGCCCGGCGCGACGCCGATCGAGGGCGGCTTCCAGACCGGCGATCCCAGCGCGCCGCGCCTCGGCGACCTGCGGGTGACCTTCCAGGTGGCGCGCACCGCGGAGGCGAGCGTGCTCGGCCAGCAGGCGGCCGGCGGCGGCTTTGAGCCCTTCCAGACCCGGGCCGGCGATGCGCTGCTGATGGCATCGGATGGCCGTGTCTCCGCGGCGCAGATGATCCGCAAGGCCGAGGAGGCGAACGCGATCCTCACCTGGATTCTCCGCGCCGTGGGCGCGCTGGTGATCTTCATCGGCGCGGCGATGATCCTGCAGCCGATCGTGGTGCTGGCGGACGTGGTGCCGATCTTCGGGTCGATCGCCGGCTTCGGGTCCATGCTGGTGGCGTTGCTGGTGACGGTGATCCTCGCGCCGCTGACCATCGCCATCGCCTGGCTCTGGGTCAGGCCGCTGGTCGGCGCCGGGGTGCTCGCGCTCGGGGCGGTGCTGATCTTCGGCGTGACCAAGCTGATGCGGGACCGCAAGGCGGCGAAGCTGGCGGCGGCGCCGCCGCGGATGCCGGGGTATGCGCCGGCGGGTGGGCCGACGATGCCGGGCTATGGGCCTCCGGGCGGGTCGCCAAATCCGCCGCCGGGCCAGGCGCCGCAGCAGAGCGGCAGCAGCTTCTTCCCGCAGAACTGGCAGCCGCCGCGGCGCTGAGAGGAACCGATCTCATGGCCACCTACCTCATCTGCCACGGCGCCTGGTCCGCGGGCTGGGCCTGGAAGAAGGTCCGCCCGTTGCTGCGCGAAGCGGGGCACGAGGTCTTCACGCCGACCTACACCGGCCTCGGAGAGCGCGCGCATCTCGCGCATCCCCTGGTCGACCTCGAGACGCACATCGCCGACGTGCTCGCGGTGGTGGAGTACGAGGACCTCAGGGACTTCGTGCTGGTCGGGCACAGCTATGGCGGCATGGTGGCGACCGGCGTCGCCGACCGCGTCGCGGACCGGGTCAGGCACCTTGTCTATCTCGACGCCTTCGTCCCGGCGCCGGGCCAGTCGCTGGACGACCTGACCGGCGCGCCGATGCCGCCCGATCTGGTGGAAGGCTGGCTGCGTCCGCCCCTGCCATCCGCGTCGGACACGGCGCCGGAGGACATGGCCTGGATCACCTCGCGCCGGCGCCACCAGCCGACGCGCTGCTTCTCCCAGAAGCTGGCGCACCGAGGCGGAACGCCGGCCTTCCCGCGAACCTATATCCACTGCACGCGGAAGGAGGGGCGGCCCGACGTCTTCGCGCAGTTCGCCGAGCGCTTCCGCACCGACGCGGCCTGGCGCTTTCACAGCATGGATGCCAGCCACAGCCCGAACATCACGGCGCCGGGGGCGTTTGCCGCGCTGCTGCTGCAGGCGGCGCCAGGGTCGCCGCCGGCGGCGACGGCGCCGGGGACGGTCCGGCCGCCCCGCCATCGCACAGTGCCCGTGCGATGGTCTCGGACGGCAGTTCCCCGAAGAGGTCCCGGTAGGCGCGGGAGAAGTGGCCGAGGTGGCGGAAGCCGATCGCCAGGGCCGCCCGCTTCACCGCGCTGCGGCGTTCCGGCGCGGCGCGCAGCACCTCCCGCACCAGGGCGAGGCGACGGTCTCGCAGGTAGCGGCCCGGGCTCACGCCATGCACCGTGACGAAGGCTGTGTGCAGCGCCCGGGGCGAGATGCCGAGCCTCCGGCAGGTCGTCTGCAGCCGCAGCGCGGCGGCCGCGGGCGGGCCCTGGACGAGGATGGCCTCGGCCTGCTGTACGATGGCAAGGCGCCGCAGATGCGTCTCCGCCAGCGTGCCGAGGGGCGGCGCGGGGTTCCGCAGCAGGGTGGCGCTCATCGCGCGACTCCGGGGGAACGGGAACGCCGGAGGGCGCGGCGCCGCGGGCGCGGTGCCCCCGTCTCGGGGCCCCGGGCGGCGGGGATGGCCGGCTCCCCGCGGTCCCGCCGGGCGCCTGAGTCCACCACGATTGTCTCGCCAGCCCCGCCCATGCCGTCACTCCCGCCGTCGCGCGATCGCCGCGAGGGGCGGCGACCCGCGCCTATCTCGGCGTCCTGGTCCCGGCGCCGCTTCTCCTATTGCGACAGCCGGGCTTGCCACTTTGCGACAGCCGCCGGCCGTGCCGCTGCGGGGAGGCGCGGCGGGCGGCCCATTCCGCACAGGGACCGGGGGGCTGGACCATGATGTGTCGCGTGATTCACCCCTTCGGTGATTCCACCTCCGGCGATGACGCTCTAGGCTCGGCCCCTGGCATGATCCGACCAGCAAGGGATGGCGCGACGGCGGGCGGCGCGGCGCGGCCGCAAGGCGGTACGCACCGGCTCGGCGTGGGCGTGGCCTTGCCGGCGCT
>JAIYAI010000356.1 GCA_027489135.1 Acetobacteraceae bacterium | reverse complement strand
ATGCGCTTGCCATCGGGCCAGCGCAGGTCCGGGATGCGCTCGATCCGCCCGCGCCCGCGGGCGTCCGAGGCGCGCAACGTCTCGATCTCGGCGTCCAGGTCCATGGGCGGGTCCTCCCCGCCGGTATCCAAGCACCGGTGGGGCGGGGCCGGAAGGGCCGCTCAGAAATAGGCGCGGGGGCCGTCCCGTGGACGTCCGCGGCGCGGACCGACACACTCGCCGCAGCAAGGATGCGGCGCGGCCATCATGGAACAGCTCGACACGATCATCATCGGGGCGGGCCAGGCCGGGCTTGCCATGAGCCAGGCGCTGTCACGGCGCGGGCGGAACCACGCCATCCTGGAACGCGGCAGGATCGCGGAGCGGTGGCGGTCGGAGCGCTGGGACGGCCTGCATTTCCAGACCCCCAACCTGCTCGTCGGGCTGCCCGGCTATCCCCTTGCGCACGACGATCCCAACGGCTTCGCCAGTTGCGCGCGCTTCGTGGCGTTCCTGACCGGCTATGCCGCGTTCATCGCGGCGCCCGTGCGCGAAGGTGTCGCGGTGACGCGATTGGCGCGCGATGGCGGCACGGGGCGATATCTCCTCGAGACCTCGGCGGGGCCGATGGGCGCCGGCACCGTCATCGTCGCCACCGGCCCGTTCCAGCGCCCCGTCGTCCCGCCCATGCTGCCCCACGATGCGCCGGTGCTGCAGATCCATGCCGCAGACTACCGCGCCCCGGACAGGCTTCCCTCCGGCGCGGTGCTGGTCGTCGGCACGGGGGCGTCCGGGGCGCAGATCGCCGAGGAACTCATGCGCGCGGGGCGCAAGGTCTTCCTCTCGGTCAGCCGGCACCGCCGGGCGCCGCGCCGCTATCGCGGGCATGATCACGTCTGGTGGTGGGTGGAGACCGGCCTGGTCGATACCCCGCCAGAGCGGCGCAACCCCGACGCCGCCCCCATCGTCCACACCGGGGCCTATGGCGGCCACACGATGGATTTCCGCGACTTCGCCCGGCAGGGCATGACCCTGCTCGGGCGCGCGGAGGGAGCGACGCGGGACGCGATGACCTTCGCCGCCGACCTGGCCGACAACCTGGCGCATGGCGACGCAGGCTACCTCGCCTTTTGCGACTTCGTGGACGCGCATGTCGCGCGGACGGGGATGTCGCTGCCGGAGGATCCGGCGGCGCGCGAGATCATGCCGACGCCGGCCGCGATGCACCACCCGATCCGGCATCTGGATCTCGGCGCGGCCGGGATCGGCACCGTCATCTGGGCGACGGGCTATGCGCTCGATTTCGGGTGGATCGATATCCCCGTGCTCGATCAGCGCGGCACGCCGGTGCACGCGAAGGGCGAGACGCGGTTTCCCGGCCTGTATTTTCTCGGCCTGAGCTTCCTGTCGAAGTTCAGCTCGTCCTTTCTCCTCGGCGTCGCCGGGGACGCCGAGCGACTGGCGGAGCGCATCTGCGCAAAGTCGGAGCCGGCGAGGTCGGACATGGCGCATGGGTGAAAGGCGGCATATCCGGCGGCTCGGTCGGCCAGGCCCGTCCCCCAAGGGTGGATGCATTGCCGCTGCGCCAGGGTGCGCGACACCGCGCACCGGGTGCGGCGTCGCCGCGCGCTCGCGGTCCGCTGGCAACCCCGGGTGCGCGGGCGTTCGCTGAACCGGCCCAGCCGGACCATTGCCCAGGGCTGCGACTCAAGCGGTCGCTTCCAGCGGATCCTTACCGCGGGGCGGCCGCCGCGGCCTGTGCGATCGCCAGGAAATCCGCCGCCACCAGGCTCGCGCCCCCGATCAGCCCGCCATCCACGTTCGCCAGCGCCAGGATCGCCACGGCGTTCGACGGCTTCATCGACCCGCCATAGAGGATGCGCAGCCCGCCCCCCGCCGCGCCGAAGCGCGCCACCAGTCGCGCCCGGATCGTCGCATGCACGGCGGCGATCTCCGCCTCGGTCGGCGTCCGCCCGGTGCCGATGGCCCAGACCGGCTCATAGGCCACCACGCCGCCGGCCGCGGCGAAGCCGTCCGGCAGGCTGCCGTCGAGTTGGGACGTGACCACCGCCTCGGCCTCCCCCGCCAGCCGCTCGGCCTCGCTCTCGCCGACGCAGACGATGGGGGTCAGGCCTGCGGCCAGCGCGGCCTCGGTCTTGGCGCGCACGGCGGCGTCGGTTTCGGCGTGGTTCGCCCGGCGCTCGGAGTGGCCGAGGATGACGTAGGTCGCCCCCACATCCTTCAGCATGGGCGCGGAGACATCGCCGGTATGGGCGCCCTTGGCCGCCGCATGGCAGTCCTGCGCGCCGACGGCGACAGGCTTCCCCGCCAGGGCCGCCGCGACACCGGGCAGATAGGGAAAGGGCGGACAGACGAGCAGGTCCGGCCCCGGCCCCGCGCCGGCCGCAACCGCCCCGGCCAGCGCCGCGGCCTCGGCCGTGCTGCCATTCATCTTCCAGTTCCCCGCGATCAGCGGGCGCACCCCTGGCGTTGCCATGACGTCCTCCGGCGTTCTCCCGCCGTCATCGCCGGGGGCGGCCGCCTTGGCAACGGGGTCCGGCCCCTGTTTGGCAAGCCCCCCCGGCTCCGCTATGGGCGCCGAATGCTGACTGCCATGCGCAACTTCGCCGGCACCTGGGTCGCCAAGGTGCTGTTCGTGCTGCTGATCCTGTCCTTCGCGATCTGGGGCGTGGAGGACATGACGCGCGGGTTCGGCCGCGATACCGCGATCGCCCGCGTCAACGGCCAGCCCGTCGAGTTCGACGACGCCCAGAACACGGTCCGACGCGAGCTGCAGCGGCTCTCCCGCGCCCTCGGCCCGCAGTTCGAGCCGGACGCGCGCATCCGCGGCCTGCTCGCCCGCCAGGCGCTCGATACGCTGGTGATGGAGCGGGTGGCGCGCAGCGAGGCCGAGCGCCTCGGCGTCGCCGTGCCCGACACGGCGGTTCGGGACTTCGTCTTCTCGCTGGAGGGGTTCCGCGGCATGGATGGCCGCTTCTCCCGCGCCGTCTTCGAGGCCTTCCTGCGCTCCAACAGCCTCTCGGAGAACGAGTTCCTCGACTATGTCCGCCGCGACATCGCCCGCCAGCAGGTCACCGGTGCCGTGCGCGCCGGCGCCGCCGCACCCGATGCGCTGGCCCGCGCCATCCTCCGCTGGGCCGAGGAGCAGCGCGAGGCGACCGTCGTCACCCTGCGCAACGCCGACGCGCCGGAGCCCGAGGCGCCGACCGAGGCGCAGCTGCGCCGCTTCCACGAGAACAACCCGGAGCGTTTCTCCACGCCCGAGATCCGCGTCGCCACCATCGCCGTAATGACCGCCGCCCGCCTCGCCGAGGAGGTGGAGGTGACGGACCGCGAGATCGAGGCCGGCTACGACGCGCGGCGCGATCGCTTCAACCGCCCCGAGCGGCGGGAGATCGAGCAGGCCGTGATGCAGGACCGCGAGAAGGCCGAGGAGATCGCCCGCGCCTGGCGCGCCGGCGCGACGTTGCAGGATGTCGAGAAGCAGGCCGGCGAGATCGGCGGCATGGCGCTGACCCTCGGCCTGGTCAGCCGCACCGACCTGCCCTTCCCGGATCTGGCGACGGCCGCCTTCGCCCTCGACAAGGGTGGCATCTCCGACCCCGTGCAGAGCCCGCTGGGGTGGCACGTGCTGCGTGTCGCCGAGATCGAGGCGCCGCAGGTGCAGCCGCTGGCCGAGGTGCGCGAGGCGGTGAAGGCCGAGGTCGCCGCCGAGAAGGCTGCCGACATCGCCTTCGAACGCGCCAACCGCGTCGAGGACGCGCTGGCCGGCGGCGCCACGCTGCAGGAGGTGGCGCAGCGCTTCAACCTCGGCCT